>CAZFMA010000092.1:0-8133 GCA_964520015.1 uncultured Candidatus Saccharibacteria bacterium | reverse complement strand
CCGCACTTCGCGATCGCGCGATACTCGAACTTTTCTTCTCGACCGGCCTCCGTGTTTCCGAGCTGTGTAATTTGAATCAGGATATCGATCTTTCTCGAGATGAATTCTCTGTGCGCGGCAAGGGCGAGAAGGTACGCGTGGTGTTTCTTTCTCCTTCTGCGAAGACGGCAGTTGCTGCGTATATAAAAAAGCGCAGTGATATGTCAGAGGCGCTCTTTGTGAGTTATGGAAAAGGTGGGGCAAAAGGAAAAGACCTGCCGCGCATCACTCCCCGCTCCGTTGAGCGATTGGTAAAGCAGTATGCGATAAAGGCCGGCATTACACGGAAGGTTACGCCGCACGTCATCAGGCACTCATTTGCTACGGATCTTTTAGAGAATGGCGCTGATTTGCGGAGCGTACAGGCACTTCTCGGGCATGCCAATATCGCGACGACACAGGTCTACACCCATGTGACCGACAAACACCTTCGTGAAGTGCACAGAGCTTTCCATGGTAAACGAAGGCAGTAAGTGAAGAGAAAGAGGCCTGCCCCGTAGCAAACGCGAAGCGTTTTGCTACGGGGGTGCACAAGGCTTTTCACGGCAAACGCCAAAAGTAGATACTGGCAAGAACAGTAGGATGTTCCTTAGTCTGGCGGTCGCAAGCACAAGGAACACAACTAATGTAAAGGTAATCCGAAATGTTCCCGAAACCGACGGTCATTCTCTATCTCTTCAGCGACGATGTAGAGCATTCCGAGCCCAAGGTGCAAATCTGCCCGCAAAAAAGCAAAGAGCTCCTCGCATGGATATGGATACACCCACACACTGTTTTGAATTTTCACGAACCCATTACTTTCCAAAAGACCACGCAGACGATTGCGCACATCACGTCGTCTTTCCCACACGTCGAAAATAACTATCCGCCATTTCTTGTCCCACAGCAGAGGAATGTGCGGCCGGACTTGCATCGTTGTATTCAAAGACTCGGCATATTTCCTTCCTCGATCTGTCAACTCCTTGTCTGAGCCGATCAACCCTTTCGCTTTGAGGCGTGTCGTTGCTTGCGCAATGCGTCGATCGAGTCGTTTTTGCGGGCCAACATATTTTTCAACGTACTTCAGCAACTGAAGGGCATTGGGAGCTGCCGCTGCGAGTCCGATAGCGGTCGCTGCATATATTCCCGTAAGAACGATATCCTGAATCTTCTGTCGTTTAATATTTCGGACAACTCGTTCCTCGATACCCTCTGGTTTTTTGTTCGCATCTTCCATGTTCCTTATCATAGCGGTCGCAAACACAAGGAACAAGACCTTGCTCGTTAGAAACCTGGCTGAGAAAGTTGCCAATGCACATGATTCACGTTTGATTCTTATGATATGGTGACTGGGATGAAACTCATCTCGTGGAATGTAAACGGCATCCGTAGTATTCATAGAAAAGACGCTTTGGTGCCTTTTCTTGAAAAGGTGAAACCAGATATTGCCTGCTTCCAGGAGACCAAAGCAGAGGAGCATCAGTCAGAAGTAGACCTCCCTGATTATGACGAGTATTGGAATTCTGCCAAAAAAAAGGGCTATAGCGGAACCGCGATTTTCTCTAAAATCAAGCCTCTGAGCCTTATTTTAGGACTTCCCGAGGGCATTTTGAAAAAGTATAAGCTTAAAGAAGACGGCTACGGGGACCCAAACGACGAGGGACGTATCATTACAGCCGAATTCAAAGATTTTTTCTTAGTGAATGTTTACACCCCTAACGCCAAGCCAGATTTGAGTCGCTTGAAGCTTCGTCATGAGCAGTGGGACCCAGCATTTCTCATGTTTTTGAAGCAATTAGAAAAGAAAAAGCTCATTGTCGTATGCGGAGATTTGAATGTTGCTCATACGCCTGACGACTTGGCGAACCCAAAAGCCAATGAAGGCGAGCATGGTTACACCAAGGAAGAGCGGGAAGGAATCGATAAGCTAGTAAAAGCAGGATTTGTAGACAGCTTCAGGATGTTTAGCAAAGGTAATGGACACTACACGTGGTGGAGCCATTTTGGGAATGCCCGCGACAGAAATGTGGGCTGGAGAATCGATTATTTCTTTGTGAGCAAGAGTCTTGGTTCCAAGGTTACTGCTGCTACTATCCACCCCGAAGTCTACGGATCCGATCATTGCCCTATCGGAATAGAGCTTCATTTATAGGCCTAGAAAGCGTGTCCTTTATAAAGGACGAGCAGAGAGGCTAGTTATCCCCACTATGTCCTTTACAGTGTCCGATAGAGCGATACTATCTCTATTGGCAGCTCTTTATGTCTCTCGTGACTTTTTATCAACGAGTAAATATCAGTACAAAATACTCTCGCAACAAAATATTACGATCGCCTCTGCGATCGATTGGATGCAAATGTATTTTGTCGAAATTTCTCAAGTTGTTTTGAGGAACGGAGATAGATGCTAAAGCCGCTTCACGGCGGCCACCTCAAAATAGAAACGGGTGGCCAGGTGAGGCGGCTTTTTCTTTTTCTCCCTAGCTCACATGATGCTTTTCGCGTAGTTTTTTGACAGCAGCCTCGTCCTCCTCCCCTCGGCGATCTTTGCCTGCTTCTCCGAGCGCGCGTAAATCGTTTTCAGCGAGTTGCATGAGTTTGGCTGCCTGTTTCCCAAGGTATTCTTCGGTGTTTTTCTCTGGATCGTCGAGCACTTCTTCCAATAGTGCATGCAATATCCAGCCGATACGGGGTCCTGGCTTCTCTCCCAATTCCATAATATTTGCGCCATTAATTTTTAACATCGCAACGGAGATCGGATCGCGCATGGCCTCATCCACCATCGACATATATTTACGAAGACGAAATGGATGCGCTTTCGGCCGCCCTGTCCCAATCCGGTCACATACCCGAAGATTGAGTAAATCTCCAATATTTTCTTTTCCAACGCGAGAGATAACGCGTCGTACCGCAGAGAGCGTAATTTGATCGGGATCAGAGAAAAACATATGCAAGCGCACCAATGTTGTAACCTTTTCGATCGTTTCTTTGGGGAAGCGAAGATCGGTAAGAATCTTTTTCGCCATTTTTGCGCTCATGATATCGTGACCATAGAACGTCCAATCCTTCTTTTCTTCAGACCACACGCGAGTCGCGGGCTTTCCCACGTCGTGTAAAAGTGCAGAGAGACGCACTTCGAGAGACCATTTTTGATCGGCAGCATGCTGAAGTGCACGCATCAAGTGCTCGAAAACGTCGTATGAGTGGGCCTGATTTTGCACAACGCCGATTCCTTCTTCTAGTTCCGAAATAATGTATTTCAAAATACCGAGCTTTTGAGCCACATACAGGGCTTGCATCGGTCGGTCGCTCTCCAGTATGCGGATGAGTTCATCTCGAACGCGCTCACGAGAAATTTTTTCAAGCTGGGCAGCTTGACGTACGATCCCTTGGGATGTCTCCGCATCGATCACAAAATCGAGCTCTGCCGCAATGCGAACCGCTCGAAGCATGCGCAGAGCATCTTCTTCGAATCGTTCACTGGGATTACCAACCGTTTTCACTCTTCGTGCGACGATGTCTTCCCTCCCTCCGTGTTCATCGATGAGCGTGCCCTCCGCGGTGTCATAAGCAATTGCATTGATCGTGAGATCTCGACGTTTCAGATCTTCGCTCAAGGTGTCGCTGAAACGTATGCTATCCGGATGTCGTGCATTCGAATATTTCCCTTCAATTCGATAGGGCGTAATCTCCACAACCCTTAAGCGTTGATTTTCGGATTTTGTGACAACGCCGACAGTCCCGTATTCATTTTCATAAAATGTTTCATCAAAAAGCTCCTGTATCTTTTCGGGTGTTGCGTTGGTGGTAATGTCCCAATCCTTAGGCTCGCGACCCAAAAGCAGGTCACGCACACATCCCCCCACGAGATAGGCCTCAAATCCGGCAGCGTGAAGGGTTGCACACAATTCTCCGACTTCGCGCGGCACGGAAAGTTTTCCCATTACCCACATTGTAGGTCATTCGTTGTATTTCAGCGATCCCCTGCGTATGATAGGAAGACGCTTCCGTCAGCATAGCTTTCGTAAGCGTCGTTCGGGAAGAATGAAAATACATTTTCATTCTCTCCCTCGCTAGCTCCCGTGGTGAAACGGATATCATAGTTGCCTTCGAAGCAATCGTTCCAGGTTCGAATCCTGGCGGGAGCACAAAGCAGACAGAGAGAGCACACCAACTTATTGCCGCATTTCCGCTCTCATGTATAATCGACCCCACTGCTTTTTACAGTTGCGGGTATGGTTTAGTGGTAGAACGCGTCCTTGCCAAGGACGAGAGCGGAGTTCGATTCTCCGTACCCGCACTAGGAACGATTGGAAACTAAGAACTTGCTCTTAGTTTTCAGAGTGACGCACGGTCTAGCCTCGGGCGTTAATCCGCACAAAGTGAGCGTGAGCGAACGAGGGAGATACAGCGCCCAAACTGCGCTACTTCTTCACGTTTTGGGTGAGGAGAAGCTGCGTTACCCGAGGATGGTTCCAAAAGGCCGCCAATAAGCCAAGGATTGCGATCAGGAAGGCCACAAGAGGCATCCATAGCGCGGCACGACACGTGGCTGAGAAGTACCAGAATCCGAGAAGCAACAGCAAGAGGACGAGAATAAGCGTCGCAATGCGCTCCGGCGTGCGGGCCCACGGCATAGACATCGGGAATTCTGCCCACAAGGCAACTCCCACGATAAGGACAAAGAGTACGAGAAGTATCAGCCACAAACGGTATGCGCTGGCCTCTGACACGCATAGGTTGTTAAGTGCATCATGCATCGTGTTGAGAACCGGCGTTACGGACGTAGCGGTGGTTGTCCCTGAAGATGTTGCTGAAGGACGAGGAGAGGTCGTAGCAGGTGCCGTGCTCGGGACTTGTTGCGTAGTCGAAGGTTTTACAATCGGGACTGAAGGCTTCGGTGGAGTGGGAGGAGCCGATTGTACCGGCCCAGACCCCACGCTCATGGACACTATTCCCATACATACCGGTTGTCCCGTTCGGGCAGAGAGAAGCGTTACCTGAAGAGGCAGTGCCCCTTTGACGGGGGTGGTATTAATGTCGGCATGGATTTGAATGGCACCGGAGGGGAGAGTGCGACGGGTTAATTTCTCGAAAGAGAGGGATCTATCCCCTACTGTTCCAAAAAGTGCGACGTACGAAGGGTCAGTTATCGTGAATTCAAATGAGTGCAACGCCCCATCGTATACGTAGGGGGTAAAGGAAGTAACTGATAACGCGGGGCAGGTGTTTGCGCCGAGAACGAGAGGTAAGAGTTGCTGAGTGTTAACTGAAGCCTCAAGGGCAAATGCCTTTGTCGGCAACGTGGCTGCCGAAGATATGCAGAGAGTAGCGAGAGCCAGTGTTATAAAGAACATTCGACGTGAATTGGAAGTCCTTTCTTTTTGCATATGGGGGAAAACTAGTCTAGAAGTGCCGTTGGAGTCAAGGACCTAATCGTGTTGTAAAGATGATTTCGGACGACTTCAGCAAGCAGAGAAATCTTAGAAGATCCTAAAGGACAGATTTTCATCTTTGAGTTTTCCACCATCTTAAAAGATTTTTGCCTGAAATATGCTCAGAAACAAAGAGATGTGAAATTTGCAGAACTGTGGAAAAGTCGGTGGATATGTGGATAAAGGACACATCAAAACTTCATTTGTCCTTTTTAGCCGGAAATAGTCATACTTTAAGCTATAATTTCTTATTTCAGGCCGTGTAAGGTACACGGACAAAGGGAAGATGTGTTACTTAAGTAACGTATCATTTTGTTTTCACGTGAAAATCTAGACTATTAGGTGGGACCTATAGATTTAAATCCTGTATAATACTCGCAAATGATTCCAGATGATATTCGTAAGGATGTGGGTAGAGGAGGTGAGGACATTGCCTGTCAATTTCTTGAAAGGAAAGGCTATAAGATAATAGAAAGGAATTATAGACGAAAATGGGGTGAGATCGACATTATCGCCGCAAAAGACGGAACTGTTAGGTTTGTCGAAGTAAAGGCAGTTTCACGTGAAAGTCTGCGGGACCTTTCACGTGAAATGGATTATAGGCCGGAAGAACTGGTCCACCGCACTAAGCTACGGAAAATCGCGAGAACAGCTTCTCTCTACATGGAGGAGAAACGTGACGAACGAGAGTACCAGATAGACGTCGTAGGCGTAATTATGAACAAAGCTACGAGAACTGCACGATGTCGACTATTTGAGCAGGCCCTCGAAAGCAATCTCTAAAGGACATACACCAGTCGGAGGATGTCCGATACAATGTCCTAGAGAATTTGTGATACTATGCGTGGGCTTTGAGGACCATCAAACTTTGGAAGTCGGTCCTTGGGCATTTCATTTGAGGCGCAATCGGTAGTCGTTTGTGTGGGGAGATTCTTTTTTTCGGGGCGTAGTATACCGGTAGTACGCTTGCTTTGGGAGCAAGTAGACCGAGTCCGATTCTCGGCGCCCCGATCAGTCAGGATTAGCGAAGGTATTGATTGATAAGGTTTTCTGCTACACGAGTATTGAAATCTTGCGCTTGTGCGAAGACATTGCCGCCAAGGATCGTTGCTAGATCAAAACCTGTTTGCGTGACAAGGTCACGATTGATGTAACTAGGACTGATTGCGCGGAGGTCGCGGGTCGCTGTAGTCTCACCTTCGCTTGTGGTTGAAATGAGACCGACGAGAAAGCCCCATGCATTTACTACTGCGCCCCCAGAAGATCCGCCCTGCGCTCCAGGGACGCCTCCGAGCGAAAGCAGATCCACTGAGTTGCTCGCAAATGTGAGAAGCTGCTTAATTGTTGTTATCGATGTAACGGGATAGAGACTGAATTGCGCCGCGATATCCCCGATAAATTCCGTGGGATAGCTCGCAACAAGAATTTGATCGCCCTGAAAGCCGATTGCTTCCCTTGTATCAACCGACAAGAAGGGGAATGCAACGGGGAGTGGAGAAGCATCAATAGATTTTGTGATAAGAAGAAGTGCGTAATCATGTTCACCGGTCCCCAGCGGATGAGCCATGTTGATCTCGTTTGCATGAGCATCCACCCAGACCGATGGGATAAAGAGGGTCTCCGCGATCCATCGAGGAGTGGCAGGGGCACCAGCGCGTATCACACAGGAAATATTGAGTCGCGGATCTTGCGATAACAGAACGTATTGCGCGACGTGGGCGTTGGTGAGAATGACGCCGCGTGGATCGATAATTACCCCGGATCCTGAGATTGATTTCCCAGGAGTGCTGCCTGTTTGCCTACATAAAACATTAACCAAGGCTGCTCGCGCACTATCGTTAAGGAGAGCGGCAGATTGCGGCGGGAAAGGGTAGGGGTTTTGAATTCGTACGATCCTATTTTCGGCAGATTTCTTAGTTTCCGGTACTGGTACTTCTAATTCCAGGTCTGTAACTTCTGATTTTTTCTCAGTATCTTCGGTTTTCGCCGAGGCGATGGTTGTTGTCTCGTCAGCCGTTTCTGCAACAGAAACTAAGACTTCTGTGCCTGCTGACGCTGCCTGAGTGCTCGTCGTAGAAACGAGTTCGTATGCAGGCAGAGGAGGAATCGCCACGATTTTATGCGTCTCCGAAAGAAGAAAGAGGATCCCCACGAGGATCCCAAGGACCCCAATGGAGGCAAATAACGAGTGGAATTTCCGAGGCATTTCGTGAATATATACTTTCTTACGGAAGGACTCAAGCTTCTTATTATTGTGCGGGATGGGGGAATCGAACCCCCGACCACAGTTTGGAAAACTGTTATTTTTCCATTAAACTAATCCCGCGTTCCTCCAACTCTACATGAATTTAGGCAACCACACAAAAACCGCCCCGGGGCGGTTTTTGTGTTTGGTGTCTTTATTGTACCAAGTTAGGGTTTAAAGAAAGAAACGGGAGGCTGGGATTAGTGCGCGTCTTTGAGCAATTGCGAGATGACTTTGTAGCGGCGGTCTTTGCGCAAGCCGTGATGCGCGGCAAGTTTCTTCTTGAGGGCAGAAAATGAACCGTCGAGATTGTTGGTGGTGTTGGGTATGTGTAGCTCCGGATATTTCAAGTACGTGAACAGGTACGGCAAGTTTGTTTTCAGTGAACGATATGCTGAGCGCACTTTCTTGTGCGTGTAGTACCATTTCTTTTTCCCG
>CAZFMA010000091.1:0-3476 GCA_964520015.1 uncultured Candidatus Saccharibacteria bacterium | reverse complement strand
ACGATGTGATAACACAAAAAGCGGCCCAAGCCGCTTGGTGTAATTGTGGAGGTGGGGAATCGGCCACGGTTACTAAGCTCACTGCGCTCGCTAAGTACCGTCGGCCCGGGCTCGCCTGTCGCAAGCGACATGGCTCCGCCTTTCGATTCTCCACGGAAGCAAAGCAGTTTGCTTCCTCCACCTGCAGCACAACGCAAAAACCGCCATAAAGGCGGTTTGCATTGGCTGTGGAGGTGGGGAGAATCGAACTCCCGTCCAGAAAATGATGTGAAAGCGATTCTACGATGCGTAGAGCATTCTTTTTGTTTTAGGCAGAACGAGTAGGGAATGCACAAGATGACGTTTTGCCGAACTCTCTTTCTTTAGTCTTTACTCGGAGTGAAATAAAGATCGAATCCGAATTTTATGACGTTCGCATCGATGTATCGGATGTCAACCGAGCGAACGGTCGCCGGACGCGTTTAAGCGAAGGCGAGGCCGAGATTACCCACCTGAAGTGGTGAGAGAACCCCCCGTGCAGTTTTGTTTGCACTTAGATTTGAATGTTTTTATGGAAGGACATTCACTTCCGCATCGCACACAGGCACATTGAATTTCCTGTCGAAGCCAGTCACCCCCCGTGAGATACCAAAATCTTTTCAACTTCTGAGTCTCTGAATAAACTAATCGTGTACTCTGTCGAACGCTTAATATCTCACGGGGACCGGCTGATTTCTTCGACTATCTGTGCGCCGACCGGCGCACAAGACTAATGTAGAAATCACTCCGAAAATGTATTCATTTTGGGAGCGGAACAATCTATTTCGTTTTCAACGTTCTTTCAATGCTGCGTTTCTCTTCACGTGCCCGGATAGTATGACGCTTATCTTCTTTTTTCTTACCGCGGGCAATAGCGATAGCAAGCTTCAAATTTCGTTTTTTACTATACACCCTTAGAGGCACTATTGTCAACCCTTTTTCGCCCTCGGCTGAGGCTACACGGGCTATTTCTTTGCTTGAGAGGAGGAGTCGGCGTGTGCGCTCTGGGTCGTATGCCTTCGGAGCATTGGCAACTTGCCATGCGGGGATAGTAGCTCCCACGAGGTAGGCTTCGCCGCCGCGAGCAACGACGCGCGCACCCTTGAGAGAGCCGTGTCCGGCACGAAGAGATTTCACTTCAAGTCCGAGCAATTCCAAACCTGCCTCGATTTCTTCGAGGATAGTGTAGTCAAATCCAACTTTTTTATTTTCTACAAGTGCCATACGAACACTATACCCCATGAGATACCTTCGCAGTATATTTACCCTGCACATTGTCCCGGATTTACAGCTATTTTCGAACAGAAACCATAATGCTCGGTATTATCTCACGGGGTATACACCGAGCCAGCTTTCTTTCATTCGAGGCTCGAATATGTATACCCAGTTAGTAGAGTTTCGGCTTGCGCCATAAGCGCGTTTTCTTTGTACATTTGTCACGTATTCATACTATCTGTTTCTTTGTGGAGGTTCTTTTGGTTTGAGCAAAAAACTAGCCGAAACTTCACTACTGGGTATAATGCGCATTCATATGGCAATTCCTGAAAAGCAGACACCTCGCAAAAGGCCAGGGGGAGGCAAGGCTCCTGTTTCTGGAGGAGGACCCTCTATTTGGATACAGCTCGCGGCAGCGTTCGCCGTGTTTTTGGTACTTTCTTTCGGGTATGGATACGTGCGGCAGTACATGGGAGATAAGGCCCAGGAAGTGCCCCTTTCGCAGATCGCAGGCGACATCGAGGCGGGAAAAATTGCCTCGATAACGGTCTCGGGAGACAAGATAACAGCGGTCTATCTCGACGAGTCAGAAAAAACCTCTCGCAAAGAAAGTGAGAGCTCACTCGTGCAAACATTTTCGGATTATGGTCTCTCGTCTCTAAAACTTGCGGCAGTCAAAATAGAAATTAAAGATGAAGGAGGATTACGTTTCTGGGCGCTAACGCTCCTCCCGATCCTGATACCGATCCTCTTTCTCTTCGGCGTTATCTGGTACCTATCGCGACAAGTGCGCGGCTCGGGCATGCAGGCATTTACTTTCGGGCGCTCGATGGCGCGCTTGGTAAACCCGGAAGATGAAGTGCAGAAAGTCACCTTTGCCGATGTCGCGGGAGCGAAGGAAGCGAAATCAGAGCTTCTCGAAATCGTCGATTTCCTCAAAAATCCAAAAAAGTTTATCCAAATCGGCGCCCGAATTCCCAAAGGCGTGCTTCTCATGGGCGCTCCCGGCACAGGAAAGACATTGCTCGCGCGAGCGGTCGCGGGGGAGGCGGGCGTACCATTTTTCTCCCTCTCCGGCTCTGAATTCGTTGAGATGTTTGTAGGAGTAGGGGCATCGCGTGTGCGCGATCTTTTCCAAACTGCTAAGAAAGCCGCCCCCTCGATCATTTTCGTCGACGAGATCGATGCCGTAGGGCGTGTGCGTGGCACGGGCGTTGGTGGTGGAAATGATGAGCGAGAGCAAACACTCAATCAGATTCTGGTAGAAATGGATGGTTTTGAACCAAATGAAAAGGTGATCGTCATGGCGGCATCCAATAGACCCGATGTCTTGGATCCAGCGCTTTTGCGACCGGGCCGTTTTGATAGGCGCGTCACCATAGATTTGCCTGATAGAAAAGATCGCGAGGAAATTTTGAAAGTCCATGCACGCTCAAAACCCTTGGGGCCTGACGTGAAGCTTCCTGTCATCGCAGAGCGCACGCCAGGCTTTTCCGGCGCGGACCTCGCGAGTCTTATGAACGAAGGTGCGATTCTGGCTGCACGTGAAGATAGGAAAGAGATCACCCAATACGACCTCGTTCGCTCTATAGAAAAGGTGATGCTTGGGCCCGAGCGCAAGAGCCACGTTTTGAACAAAAAGGAAAAAGAAATTACTGCGTACCACGAAGCAGGGCACGCGCTCGTCGCGTCGGTCCTTCCCTATGCCGACCCTGTGCACAAGATTTCCATCATCTCCCGCGGGCGCGCTGCAGGCTATACGCTGAAGCTTCCGCTCGAAGATCGGAAGATGCAATCACGCAGAGAATTTCTCGATGACATCGCAGTTTCGCTCGGCGGATATATCGCAGAGAAAATGGTATTTGAAGATGTGACGACGGGCGCCTCCAATGATTTGCAGGTACTCACCGCTCTAGCTCGTGACATGGTCACGCGCTACGGCATGTCGGAAAAAATGGGGGCGATGGTGTTTGAGGTAGGGCATGGGCGCACGATGTTTGGCAGCGGCGTAGATGGCGGTGAGCAATCGCAGGAAGTGGCGGCAGAGATCGACGCGGAAGTGAAGAAAATAATTTCCGGTGCTCACAAGAAAGCCGAGGCTGTCCTTACAAAACACCGAGATGCGCTTGATGCGATCGCACAGAAATTGGTGGAAGTCGAAACGCTTGAGCGTCAAGAATTCGAGAACATCCTTATCGCCCACGGCATTGTCCCGAAGAAAAAGGAAGATATAGAACACCAGC
>CAZFMA010000090.1:0-7445 GCA_964520015.1 uncultured Candidatus Saccharibacteria bacterium | reverse complement strand
ATGACAAGGGCCACAGCACGTTTGGCGAGAGGAAAGGTCGGAGCAACACCGGTAAGTGAGGGTGCTGCAATTCGAGTGTACAAAAAATATTTGTCACAAATACAGAAACGTGATGGCCGGATCGTGCCATTTGAATTTGATAAAGTCGTCAGAGCAATCCATAAGGCAATGCTCGCCTCTGCGGAAGGCTCTGAAGACGAAGCAGCTGTCGTCGCGCACAAAGTGGCGGGCGAAATGATGCGCATTGCCAAAACCTACAAGAATTTTCTTCCAACCGTCGAAGGCTGCCAAGACGAAGTTGAGCGCCAGCTCATTCTTTCCGACTATGTGGGAGCTTCCAAGGCGTACATCTTGTATCGCGCGGAGAGAAGCAAGATCCGCAAAGAGCAGGGAGAGGTGCCCGAGCATGTAAAGAAGCTCGCAGAAGAATCAAAAAAATATTTCAAGAGCAATCCGCTTGGCGAGTTTGTATATTTGCGCACCTACGCGCGGTGGGTAGAAGGGGAGCAGCGTCGCGAGACATGGATCGAGACCGTTGATCGATATGTTGGATTCATGAACGAAAATCTTGGCGAGAAACTTACAAAGAAAGAATATGCAGAAATTCGTGAAGCAATTCTGAAACAAGAAGTTATGCCTTCAATGCGCGCGATGCAATTTGCCGGAGCGCCTGCGCGCAAGTGCAATACGTGTTTTTACAACTGTTCATTCACCGCACCCGTGAAGCTCGAAGATTTTGCTGAAATCATGTATCTCTCGATGCAAGGATGCGGCGTGGGCTACGCTGTGGAGAGCCAGAACATTCAGCAGTTGCCGCAAATCGAAAAACAAATCGGCGAGAAACGTGCGACGCATGTCGTTGCTGACACCAAAGAGGGTTGGTGCGATGCACTCACGCTTGGACTGCGCACGTGGTACGCGGGCAAAGATGTTGAATTTGATTTTTCAATGATCCGCCCTGCCGGCACGCGCCTGCAGACGATGGGCGGCAAAGCATCGGGGCCGGAGCCGCTTCGCTCCTTGCTTGCGTTTGCGAGAGATCGCATTTTAAAGAGACAAGGAAGACGCCTTCGTAACATCGACGCACACGACATCATTTGTAAAATTGGTGAATGTGTCGTTGCTGGCGGCGTGCGCCGCACGGCAATGATCAGCCTTTCTGACCTTGATGACGTGGAAATCCGCGATGCCAAAAAAGGCCAGTTTTTCCTTACCGATCCCTACCGATCGGTCGCTAACAACTCTGCCGTCTACGAAGTGAAACCGTCGAATGCTGAATTGATGGATGAGTGGGTCGCGCTCATGAAGAGCGGCACCGGAGAGCGGGGCATCTTTAATCGCGGCTCCCTTGAAAAGACAATGCCTGAGCGCCGCTTGAAGCTTCTGCAAAAGAAACACGGTAATAAGAAGAATGGGTTTATCGGACAAGTCGGAACAAATCCGTGCGGAGAAATCATTTTGCAATCAAAACAATTCTGCAACCTCTCCGAAGTGATCGCCCGCGCTGACGACACAGAAAAGTCATTACTTCGAAAGGCAAAGCTCGCAACACTCCTCGGCACGTACCAATCCACACTCACAAAATTCAATTACATTTCAAAAGACTGGACAGACAACTGTGAGGCGGAGCGACTTCTCGGCGTCTCGATCACCGGTCAGTGGGATTCTCCGGTCGTACGCAATCCGAAGATAATGCGCAAGATGCGTCAGATCGCAATCAAGACGAACGCGTCGTTCGCAAAGCGCTTTGGTGTCCCGGCATCGTCTTCAATCACCTGCGTAAAGCCTTCGGGCACCGTCTCGCAGACATTTGATTGTTCTTCCGGCATTCACCCACGCCATTCGCAGTACTACATCCGCCGCGTGCGCATTTCCGCTACCGACTCGCTCTTCAAGATGATGCGTGATCAGGGAGTAGTGGCACATCCGGAAGTGGGGCAGAACGCAAATGAAGCAACGACGTTCGTCCTTGAATTCCCAGTCAAAGCCCCGGCAGGATCTGTCTTCAAGAACGATCTCTCTGCTATTCAGCAGCTTGAATACTGGAAGATGGTGAAATTGAATTGGACTGAACATAATCCCTCGGCAACGATTTCGGTAGGGGATGAGGAATGGGTAGCGGTCGTTGCGTGGATCTCAGACAACTGGGATATCATCGGCGGTCTCTCATTCCTCCCACGTGAGAATCATGTGTATCGCTTGGCTCCGTATGAAGCGATCGACAAGAAATCCTACGAGCAACTTGCCGCACGCTTCCCGGTCATTGATTACTCCAAGCTTGTGATCTACGAGCGCACCGATGAGACGGATCAGAAAAAAGAATTGGCGTGTGTGGGAGGGACGTGTGAGATTATTTGATTCGCTCCGCTCTTTTGAGTGGGTTGGGAGTGGGTTGGGAATGGAAAAAATAAGGAAGATATGCTATTCTCTCATTCTGCGTTAGGCAGCCGCCCCGTGAGATAAGGCGTTCGGAGTTAGTAAGAAATCGGAGTAGTTAAATTCATTGGACTATTCATAAAACTCGGAGTGTGTTATCTCATGGGGAGGAAAGTCCGGACACGCCCATGTTTCCTAAGAGATATGGAGTACGGTAGCGGGTAACGCCCGCCGGGGTAATCCCAGGGATGCGAACAGAGACGCCCGAGCCGAGAGGCGAGGGCCCCGTGGGATAAGAGTATCGGAGTTGTGAATTCAGTCCGATTGACTAGGGTCATTCGGTAAAGTCAACGTACTCGGAATTTCTTATCCCATGGGGAGCTTGTATGGAAACATACGAGGTGCAACGGCAAAAATCCTACCTGCGTGCAAGGCCGTGCTTGTCAACGCCACGCGCGGTGACAAGAGAGCCGCTCGAGGTGAATGGCGACATTCATCCCAGATACATGGTTGCCGCCGATTTTGCCTGCCGCAGGCAGTTGCAAAATCGAGCGTCCCGAGGGAACTCGAGGGACCCGATCCTTCGACAAGCTCAGGATTCTCGATTTTGTAACCACCTGCGGTGGACAGAATCGGAACAAAATCCGGCTTATGACGCAGATATGAAAAGAGAGTCCGCAAGGACTCTCTTTTCTCATGTATGAAGTGGGTTCCTTCTTTCGCAGAAAATACGTGTTTCGTGTTACTATCGTCGCATGATTGAGGCTCGGAATTCAGAAATACAGATATGATGAATAGAGCCCTTCAGTTTTTATCCTTCGAGGTTCGCGGGCTTCAGATCGCCGTCTATATACTGGCGTTTTCGGCGCTTCTCTCGTCTCTTCTCGCACTCCTTCGAGATCGCATGCTCGCGCATACATTTGGCGCCTCTGCGACTCTCGATTTGTACTACGCAGCATTTCGTATTCCTGATCTTATTTTTGTGGCCACGGGCGCGCTCGTTTCCGTGTATATTTTAATTCCAGAGCTGGCGCGTCGCGCACCCGAAGCGCAAAGAAAATACATAGACACTATTCTTGTTGGCTTCTCAATTCTCTCTGTCGCCGTTTCTCTTATTGCCGCGAGCGCCGCTCCTTTTTTTCTTGACCTACTCTTTCCCCAGCTGGATAGCTCAAACGGGGAACTGGTCCTGATGACGCGCATCATGCTTCTGCAACCGATCTTTCTCGGTCTCTCCAACATTCTTGCCGCAATCACCCAAGTACGAATGCGCTACGCTTTATATGCGCTCTCTCCGCTTCTGTATAATCTCGGCATTATCCTCGGCGTGCTGCTCTTTTATCCGCTCTGGGGAACGGCAGGTCTTGCCGTCGGTGTAGTTCTGGGTGCGTTTCTACATTTCGCCATTCAAATTCCTACCACGTATGCTGATGGATTTTTCCACTCACTACCGCGCCTCTATGAACCGAAAATACTTCTCGAGACGGTATCTATTTCAGTGCCACGAGCCCTTGCCCTCTCGATGAACCAATTATCTTTTTTGGGACTCACAGCTCTCGCCGCGCTCTTGGCTTCCGGCTCCATTGCAGTTTTCATGTTTGCATACAATCTGCAGGCGGTGCCACTCGCCATTCTGGGAGCTTCGTATTCTGTCGCAGCCTTCCCGACTCTTGCTGCGGCAATGGCGCGCGGGGAGCGTAATGCGTTTGTGTCCCACATTGCGACGGCCGCGCGCCACATATTCTTCTGGTCTCTTCCGGCGACGGCTCTCATTATTGTGTTGCGTGCACACATAGTGCGCGTCGTTCTTGGTTCCGGTGCCTTTGATTGGACAGACACACGCCTCACTGCGGCTGCATTCGCACTCCTTTCGGTATCCTTGGTGTGCCAGGGTCTTACCTTGCTTTTGGTCCGTGGGTACTATGCTGCAGGGCGCACGTTCACGCCGTTTTTTGTCGCGCTGGGGTCGGCCATTGGCACAGTCGCGCTCGGGGTTCTCTTTGTCGGATTTTTCCGCAATGAATGGTTTATAGCATTGAGTCAAGCAATTCTCCGTGTCGTCGGGGTTCCGGGAAGCAGTGTCCTCACCCTCGCCTTTGCCTATTCGTTTGTCGCGATTGTGAGCTCTCTCATTCTTCTTATTCACTTCGAATATCGCTTTAAGGGATTCTTCGATCGTGTGTGGCGTTCGTGGGGGGAAAGCAGTATTGCGGCTTTTGGCGGCGGTCTCGCGGCATATATCGCGCTCATCGCTGTTGGTCCCATTACTTTCACATCAACCACTCTTTCGGTGTTGACGCGGGGTTTTATCGGAGGAGTCTGTGGCATAGCAGCGGCAGGTTTTGTATATTGGCTTCTCGGGAACAGAGAATTTTTGGAGAACGTGACCGCGATCCGGAATCGTTTGTGGCGGAACCGTATAGCTGTTTCGCCGAAAGTGGCAGTTGTTGCTGCAACCGAAGAGAGTAACCCCGCGAATCCGCAATAATATGGCAGCTCACATACGAAATTTCAGCATCATTGCCCATATTGACCATGGCAAGTCGACCCTCGCTGACCGCATGCTTGAACTCACTGGCACGATCGAACCGCGTCGCATGCAGGAGCAGGTATTGGATCGGATGGATCTTGAGCGCGAGCGCGGCATTACGATCAAAATGCAGCCAGTCCGCATGAACTGGAAATACAAGGAAGAGGAATACATTCTCAATTTAATCGATACCCCCGGACATGTTGATTTCGCGTATGAGGTTTCGCGTGCACTTTCCGCGGTCGAAGGAGTTTTGCTCCTCGTTGATTCGACACAAGGTGTGGAAGCACAAACACTTTCCGTACTTTCTGTTGCGCGCGAACTCAATCTCAAGATCATTCCGATTGTATCGAAAATAGATGCGCCGAATGCGCGCGTGGAGGATATTGTGAGTGAGCTCGCGCTTCTTTTGAAGTGTTCTGAATCCGAAGTACTGCGGGCCTCGGGGAAAACGGGGGAGGGAGTCGCCGACATATTGAATGCAATTGTGGAAAGGATTCCCGGTCCCGATCATGCAGAACAAGGCGTACAGGCTCTCGTATTTGATTTCGGATACTCAGATCATCGGGGCGTTATCGTGTACATGCGGATATTTGGGGGTTCTATTGCGAGGGGCGATTCTCTCCGTTTGGTGGCTGGCAGAGCTGATTTCGTCGCTCTTGAAGTCGGGACACTCGCTCCCGAAGAGCGTCCCACTGAGCGCCTTTTAGAGGGGGAGATCGGCTATGTAGTCACGGGCATCAAAAAACCGGGTATTGCATCTGTGGGAGACACCGTCACGACTACGCGCAATCCAAGTGTCGCTCTTTTGGGGTATCGTGCGCCCACCCCGGTTATTTGGGCGAGCGTGTATCCAGAGAGTCAGGATGATCTTCCGCTTTTGCGCCAATCGCTGGAGCGTCTGCGGCTTTCTGATTCTTCGCTTTCGTACGAAGAGGAATCTTCAGGGATTATGGGAAAGGGATTTCGATGTGGATTTTTGGGCATGCTTCATCTTGAGATCGTGATAGAGCGTCTGCGCCGTGAATTCGCGCTTGCGCTCGTGGTTACCATGCCAACGACCGTGTATGAAGTGGTCCGTACAAATGGTGAGGTGGAAAAAGTGTATTCGCCTGCGCGATTTCCCGACGACGGTACAGCAAAAGAAATACGCGAATTGTGGGCACGTGTGTTCGTGATCGCGCCACCTGGATATCTGGGAGGGGTGACGCAGCTTCTCTATGATCATGAGGCAAACGTAGGGGATACGGAGACTCTGCCTGATGGAAAGGCGCGGATCGCGGCGGAGATGCCGCTGCGGGAACTAATGCGGGGATTTTTTGATCGACTCAAGAGTATCTCGAGCGGTTTTGCCTCGCTTTCGTATGAACTTATCGGTATGCGCACGGCCGACGTGGTGCGGCTCGATATTTTGATAGCGGAAGAACCAGTGCCTGCCTTTGCGCGCATCGTCTCGCGCCGCAGAGTGGATCACGAGGCGGAGGCGATGGTGGAAAAATTAGAGAATCTGCTCCCGCGGCAACTCTTTGAGTTGAAGATTCAGGCAAAGACAATGGGTCGTATCATTGCATCGCGTCGAAAATCAGCGATGCGCAAAGATGTCACGGGTTATTTATATGGCGGCGACATCACACGGAAGATGAAATTGCGCGAAAAACAAAAGAAGGGGAAGAAGCGCATGCTTGCGCGGGGAAAGGTGGACATCCCACCTGACGTCTTTTTAAAAGTCGTGCGGGAAGGTTGATCTCGGCCGGTTTAGACACCGAAGATGTTTACCACTCCGGGTGCAAAGAAAACAACCATGCCGAGAATGATGATTATAGCCGCGATACTCCAAATGACGCGAAGTGCTTTTTTGGTGCGTTTGTCGAAAAGGAAACTCATATAAACTAAGGATTAGGTTTTAGGGACTAGGTGTTAGAACATACTAAAACTGCAATGGTAGAATTATAGCCTATGATGGCCATCAAGCAACGAAACGATCCGGTGAGGCTCTTCGGTAAAAGGCTTCTTATCATCTTGCTTCTTATTCTCACAATCGCAGTTGCATGGGGGACATGGAATGCATACCAAAAAGAGCGCGAATCAGGCGAATTCCGAAGGGAGGCAGAAATGCAGCTGGAAGATTTTGCGCAGCGACATTCACAGCTGACTGGTGATATCGCAAGTCTGCAAACTAGCCGTGGGATGGAAGAAGTGTTGCGAGAACAATACGCTCTTGCAGCGCGTGGGGAAGGCCTCATTGTCATTGTGGATGAAGCTCCCGCAGAATCGGTTCAGGCTACGACAACAACAATACTAGAAAAGGTTAAAAGGTTTTTCTGGCGGTGGTGAGGAGGCGCTCGGCGGCATAGACATTTTCCCGTCGCTGTCTGCCGCTGCTGCGGCAGCGCTCGATCTCGGCACCGACGCGCCTGCGAAGTCGGAAAAATGTCTATGCCGCCTCGCTTAAAATGGAGGAGTCTGTTAAATTTCTTTGTGAGAGTAGCAAGCGGGATTAGTTTAGTGGCAGAACGACTGCTTCCCAAGCAGTAAATAC
>CAZFMA010000089.1:0-9411 GCA_964520015.1 uncultured Candidatus Saccharibacteria bacterium | reverse complement strand
AGGGCACTTGATCTCCTGTAAGTTATTCTGCAGCACACCCTACACGTCGGGGACATTCTCGGAGAGTCGTGATAAAGATACTTCGTTCTTCTGTCGCATCTGTTGCAAATGAAGTAGAAAATGTAACCTCGTCTCAGATTCGACGGGATACAGTCAACGAGCTGCTCCTCCCAGTACGGGTAGCCGGTGCGCAGATCGTTTAAAGACTTGAAAATGGTATTTTTAGGTACATTCATCAACCCCTTCACTCGCTCCATCTGCCATTTGGAATCTAGCTTGATAAATCGCTTTTTATCGCGCTCCGCAAGTTCCAAAAGAAACGTCCGTACATATTCAGTGCTGTCTATTCTCGTGTGAAAGTCTGTAGTCATGTCTTGGGAGGGCGCAAATCACTAACAATCTCTAGAAATAAGGATCAATAAATCAATGATAAAGTAAATCTGACGTTGTGTGGTTCATGTGATACTCAAAATACTAGTAGAGCACAGCCTCCTCTGCGGAAAGATTCGGTATGAAAAAACGCTCTGATTCACCCTGCCAATAGGTACTAACGTCGTCTACTACCCTCCGCAATGACCCGCGAGAGAGCGAAGCTCTCGAGTGGTAAGACATTGCGCGGCGATGTAGGAATCGAAAGCGAGCGCGGGGCACCCATGCAGCAGCATAGGTCGCGCGAGCAGGGCGGAGAGGAGTTTTGATGCGACGGCATCAAAACGAGCTCTTGGCCGATTCCGCTTGCTTTAATTCCATTATCGCCCGCATACATTCATTTCTTGAGCCACCTTGCGATTGTTTTTGATATTCGGGGCATTCCCGCATCTTTGAACCACGTAATGTCTCTATTGCGCTTCCAGTAGACGATTTGTCTCTTTGCGTACTTACGGATAGCGCGATTAAGCTCTTCGGTCATTTGTTCGCGGGTGATCTTGCTCTGTAAAAGGGAAGAGAGGGCGCGGTATTCGAGCCCAAGCTCCTCCATCCGTTTGTATGAAAGACCGGCTTTATGGAGTCGCTTAGCTTCCGCGACCATCCCATTCCTTATTCGCGCGAATAGGCGAAGAGTTATCTTACGTTCCAGTCGCTTCATCGGTGGTGCGATGCCAATCCACAAAGTGTCAAATGATCGACTTCGTAAGTCGATCATCGGTACGCGATCTATTACAGATGCGATTTCAAGCGCACGGATGAGTCGCACTTTGTTGTTGCGTTCGCTCGGCGAGCTCATCGTCTTTGCGCGTCGAGGATCTTGTTTTCTCAACATGGCAAAGAGCTGGGCAGCAGATTTTCTCTCGAGTTGTGATCGGAGATTGAAGTTAGATGGCACACTGGGCAATACAATCCGCCCGACGAGAGCATCAATATAGAATCCCGTACCACCAGTAATGATCGGTAGTTTGCCCTTACGTTTGATTGTAGCTATAGCCAATCTGGAACGTATGACGAAGTCGTGCGCAGTGAAAGTACGATGAGATGACATCTCATCGAGTAGGTGGTGGGTAATTCCTTTCATCTCGCGCTCCGTTATTTTTCCCGTTCCTATATTCAGTCCTTGGT
This sequence comes from uncultured Candidatus Saccharibacteria bacterium, assembly GCA_964520015.1. GTDB lineage: Bacteria > Patescibacteriota > Minisyncoccia > Phycocordibacterales > UBA2100 > UBA10103. Next base: position 7,857 of record CAZFMA010000089.1, on the reverse strand, counting down.
ATACCTGCCGCGAATCAGCAGAGATTACTTCTCCCCCAAATTTTTTCGCAAGAGCAACCGCCAAGGCGCTTTTGCCCGACGAGGTCGGGCCTACGAGTATCAAGATCTTTTGCTTTCTGCTCATCCGCATCACACTACTTCAAATCCGCTCATAATTGAAGTAAGATTCGTCCTAAGCCGGGATGGCGGAATTGGTAGACGCAAACGACTCAAAATCGTTCGATCGCAAGGTCTTGAGAGTTCGAGTCTCTCTCCCGACACCATGAAATGGAAGTTTGCATTGCCATATACCGCAGTTAAAACTTTCTGGTATTTTGCACGACTTGTTCAACAAATGTACTTTCTTATTGCGCAACCCGTTAGAAGGGGAGTGAAGGTCATTATTGAAAATAACGGAGCACTTCTGCTAGTACGCCCCAACTACTCTCATAGAAAGTGGACTTTACCAGGTGGCGGTCTGAAGCGGGGAGAGTCATTTGTAGAGGCAGGTCGTAGAGAAATTCTAGAGGAACTGGGCATACACCTCGATACATTGGGCTTCATTGCCCTATACGAATCCAAAGGTAAACGGAACATCATCCAGGGGCTCAGTACTTCGGTTAGAGATCGGAAGTTCATGGCAGATCCGATTGAGATAGCAGAAGCAGCATGGTTCAACTTCGATCAGTTACCCCCGGAGAGGGTAGAGCGCATGAACAGTCTTATTGCAAAGTATATTGGACGAGAGCTCAATAGGGCTATGATATAATTTCGCGATGGATCCCGTTAGAAGTTGCGGAAGTTCTGACAGTGGTATCATGTTGAATTGGGCATCATTGGTCGAGTTTTTTACAAACGTCGTAGTCGAGTCGGAAGTGCAAGCTTCCTACTTCTAACGGGATGGAGAGCGCGTATCAAGGCAATTCAATATTCTGGGTGGAAGTGGATCGAATCAAGCCCAACCCGTTTCAGCCGCGCAAAATCTTCGACGAGGCATCTCTCGTCTCCCTCGCTGAATCCATCCGGCAATACGGCGTCCTGCAGCCCCTCACGGTGACGAGGAAGGAAATCGAGCGACCGGGAGAGGGAATTTATGTGGAATATGAATTGATTGCTGGCGAGCGCCGTTTGCGGGCTGCGAAGATCGCGGGGATCGCTCAAGTGCCCGTGGTCATTCGCACGGGAGAAGACAGTGATCGGATGAAGCTCGAGCTCGCGATCATCGAGAATTTGCAGCGCGAGGATCTTAACGTCGTCGATCGGGCCGTTGCGTTTGAGCGGCTGACTAAAGAATTTGGCCTCAAACATATCGAGATAGGTAAGCGCGTCGGCAAAAGCCGCGAATACGTTTCGAATACGCTTCGTATTCTTATGCTCCCGCAAGAGATGCGCGATGCGCTCTCGGCAGGAGAAATTAGCGAAGGTCACACCCGACCTCTCTTGATGTTGATGGATCGTACTGCGGAACAACAGACGCTCTTTAAAGAAATTATCGAAAAGCGCCTGACTGTGCGGGATTCCGAGCAAGTGGCACGTCGCATTGCCGTCGAGAAATCGCGCAAAGGGGATCTCACACCCGAGCTCCTCTTGTTTGAGCGTGAGCTTACAGAAAAACTCGGCACGCGTGTACGCATTGAAAAGAAACAGCAGGGCGGCAAGGTCATGATCGATTTCTTTTCTGTAGACGATCTCGCGCATATCCGTGAAGTTCTTTCACGCGATCGCGTAGACCAATCAGCGGTTGTATCTGTGCAATCCACAGAAGGTACAGGAATGGAAGCCGCCCCTGAAGCGTCGGGACCAGAAATTACAGATGAGCCAAAGCCAGCAGCGAAGGATGACGACCTCTACTCCCTTCGGAATTTCAGTGTCTAACTCTTTTTTCGATCTGATAGTGGATTGTGAGCAGACCCCTCAAGGGCCGCAAGCGCAGCACGGATGTGCCGCTTTGCCATGTTGGTTTTTGCGATATCGTGCCATTTACGTGACGGCTTCGCCGAAGGCTTGGTGATGACCTCCACCATATCACCGTTCCTAAGTGCAGTATCGAGCGAGACCATCTTGCCGTTGACGCGCACTCCTGACATTTTGTTCCCGAGGTCTGAGTGAACTGCGTAGGCGAAATCGATCGGAGTAGCGGAAATAGGAAGGTCGATAACATCGCCTTTCGGTGTAAAAGCAAACACACGATGGCTGAAGAAATCGGATTTCAATGTATCAAGATATTCTTCCGACTCTTCAGGGCCATGATGTGCATCGGCCAGTTCTTCAAGCCACGCCGGGACTCCTTCTTTTGCAGGATCTTGTGCGTTTGCCTCTTTGGGTGAACGTCGAAGATAGGGGAAGAATTGCCGTATCCATTCCAATCCGCGCTTAGTCTCGGTCGCCCCGCTTTGAATCTCTTTATAGGTAAGATGTGAAGCGATTCCATACAAAGCCTCTCGATGCATCGCCTCTGTGCGCAGCTGCATCTCGAGTGCGCTTCCGTCCCCTGTATAAACGGTCGTGTGAATGCTCTGATAGCCGTTGGGCTTTGGAAAAGCGATGTAGTCCTTTATTTTTCCCGGCACCGGTCGCCACTGCGAATGAATAATGCCCAGTGCTGAATAACAGTCAGCGACGCTGGGGAAAATAACACGAAGCGCGAGAATGTCGTAGATCTTGTCGATATCCCAATCTCTTCGCCCCAGCTTGAGGTAGAGGCTATAGATTCCTTTAATGCGCGCCTCGGTGCGAAACGTTCGGATACCCGCATCCCCCAACTCGCGCTTCAAATCTTTTTCCACCTTCTCCAGCCGTTTCTCGCTCTCTTTTTTTCGCTCGCGCAGGAGGTCACGCGTTTTCTCATATTCTTTAGGAAAGGCATACGGGAATGCCGCATCTTCCAATTCTTGCTTTGCGACGCTCATACCCAAGCGGTCGGCAATCGGCGCATAGATCTCCAGTGTCTCTTGCGCGATACGTGTGCGCTTTTCGATTCGCGGTACATGTTCGAGCGTTCGGGCATTATGCAGGCGATCCATCAATTTGATAATAAGCACTCGGATATCTTTTGCTGTCGCGGCAAAGAGTTTACGCAGAGATTCGGTATGTCGCTCGAGGCCCCGATAGCGCAGCGTTCCCAGTTTCGTTACACCTACTACAAGGGAGAGTACCTCTGCGCCGAATTGTTCCTCGATTATCTGGGGCTTAACACCAGCGTCCTCGATGGTGTCATGAAGAAGTCCTGCCGCGATAGCCTTGCTATCAACACCTACGGTTGCAAGTAGATATGCAACTTCCGCCGGATGGACGAAATAGATGTCACCCGAATATCGCTTTTGTTCCTTATGCGCCTCTTTGGAGAATTCATATGCTTTTGTGACGAGCGTAATATCAGCATCTGCCTTTCCCGGCATCGTAGCGAGGATTTCAGAGAGAGGGCGAGGATTAAGCGAGGACATGCAATTGATAATACTGCCAACTAGAAAGTTGGCAACGACGTGGAGACCTTAGCTGCACACGAAGCTATTTTTTGCCCGCGAGTTTATGGGGGTTATGATTGGGACACGTCTTGTTGCTGCAGCGCTCAGGGATGGTCTTAGTCCCGTGCATCATCAGCGAGCCGCACATTTCACAAATTTTTCCTGTGGGTTTTGCTTTGATAGCATTTTTGCATTCGGGATAATTTGAGCACGAGAAGAAAATACCAAAGCGTCCGCGCCGTTCCACCATTTCACCTTTCTTGCACACCGGACAGGCAACGCCTGTTTTGGTGCGTGCCTCTTCAAGAGCGTCTTTGCGTACGAATTTACATTTCGGATAGTTGGAACATGCGATGAATCTGCCGAAGCGACCTTCGCGTTCCATCAATTTTCCATCCTTGCAGTCGGGGCAGGCCTCGCCGATATCTTTGGGAGGCGCGATCTCGCCCCCATCTTCTTTGCGCGCCCCGAGGCATTTGGGAAAATTGGCGCAGCTCATAAAGCGACCTGTTTTCGAGAGCTTGTAGACCATCGGGCCGCCGCAGAGAGGGCACTTGAACTCGGCTGGAGCATCCCCCATGTTGGTGATCTTCTCGATCTTTGCTTTTGATTTCACTGCTTTCGTGAAAGGACCGTAGAAATCTTTGAGCGTCTTTTCGTACTTGCGCGTGCCTTCAGCTATTTCGTCGAGTTCGTTTTCCATTTCTGATGTAAAGGTGTCGCTGATGTAATCGCCAAAATTCTGCTCGATAAATGAGGATACCACATCCCCCGTCGCGGTCGGGAGGAGTGTGCGACCTTGTTTATCCACATAGCCGCGCGTCTCGAGCGTCCGAATGATTGAAGCGTATGTAGAAGGCCGGCCGATACCACGCTTTTCAAGTTCTTTCACGAGTCCTGCCTCAGAGTATCGTGCGGGTGGTTGGGTCTCTTTGCCTTCCGATCGTGCTTCGAGAAGGGTAAGGGGATCGCTTTTTTGGACCTTGGGCAATTCCACATCTTCTCCGCGAGCATCCGGATCCGCTGCGAGCCAACCGTCGAACACAACGCGCGACCCATTGGCGACGAAGTTGGGCACTGCCGAGACGCTTACCCCGTTAGAGGACGAAGTCTCTCTACTGGGGTTTGCGAGGATTTTCGTGCGGAGCATTCGCGCATCGGCCATCTGGCTCGCGAGCGCGCGTGCACGGATGAGTGCGTACAATTTCTTTTGCTCCTCGTTGTTTCCAAGACTATGTTTTCCCGGATCGGTGGGGCGGATCGCTTCATGCGCTTCCTGAGCACTCTTGCTCTTCGTCTTATACACGCGGGCTTCGACATACTTCTCTCCAAATTCACTTCGCGCTGCGTTCAAAAGGTTTTCTTGCGCATCTTTTCCGAGATTCATACTATCGGTACGCATGTAGGTTATGTGACCGGACTCATACAATTTTTGGGCAATCCCCATGGTACGGGAGGGCGAAAAACCAAGACGCGTTGAGGCGGCTTGCTGCAGCGTCGAGGTGGTAAAGGGTCCCTTCGGCGAGCGCGCAGCCTCGGACTCATCAACAGAAACCACACTCCAGTCTTTTGTCTGTGCTGCTTTCAAAATCCGAGCTGCCTCATCTTCGGTTTTCGGCTCTTCGACACAGGTAACGGTGAATTGTTCATCCTTTTTCGTTTTTACATCCGCGCTAATGACCCAAAACGGTTCGGGAATGAATGCGCGTATTTCGCGCTCGCGTTCCATGAGGATTCGCAAGGCAGGGGATTGGACGCGACCAGCGGAGAGTCCGTAGCGCACCTTTTTCCAAATAAGGCCAGAAAGATCGTAGCCGAAAAGTCGGTCTAAGACGCGGCGGGCTTCCTGCGCACGGACCAAGGGCTCATCTATTCCGCGCGGATGCGCGAGCGCCTCCTGCACGGCGTGCTCAGTGATCTCATGAAAGACGATACGCTTGGGCTTTTTGAGGCCGATCGTTTCGGCCAAATGCCACGCGATTGCTTCACCTTCGCGGTCTGGGTCGGTCGCGAGTATTACCTCGTCGGACTTTTCTGCGATTTCATGCAGCTCGTCAATAATTTTCTGCTTCTCTTTGACGATTATGTAGCGGGGAACGAATCCGGCTTCGACATCCACCGCGTCTTTATTGCTCTTGGGCAAATCGCGAATATGCCCGACTGATGCGCGTACAGTAAAACCCGAACCAAGATATTTCTCGATCGTTTTAGCCTTGGCGGGAGACTCTACTATTACAAGTTTCATACCCGGTTAGTACAATTTCGAATAGTTCTTGCTGCTGTTTTAATTCTGCGGATGAACATATTTCTTCTTCAGTTACTTTTTCTGTTTGTTCCTCTTGGCCGGGCACAATCAAAGCAATTCGAAATTGTCCTACCGGGCATAGGGTGAGGCACATTGATACTAGAGAAGCCTACCACATGTCAACCCCGTTAGAGGTCAGCGCTACATTCTGATTGAGATATTTTTTATAAATCGCGACACCTCGAAACCTCTAACGGGGTCAAATCTCAGAGATTGTGTTCGAACAAGTTTCTTGCTATAAAGCACGCCGGTTTGTTGGCAACTGAAGGGAGACACACAATGAGTGAACAATCGGACAGCGCTCCGCAGCCCGAGGCACCGCCTCAAAAACAGCCAGGTTCAGAGGAACCGGTTACGGCATCGGCGCAGTACATCGGCATCAACACGGCCCGGGCCATGGCGACGTCGGTCGGATGGGCACGATCGCAGACCATTAAATCGGGTGCCGGTTCTCGGCTGGTTCGGCAAGATAAGGAGGCCGATCTGGAGGATGCGCGGGCAGAGCGCGACGCTTCCGTCGTATTGACGCCGGTCTGTCTGTTTCTCTGGTTGCTCGGAGGCGACGCCGGATGGGCGGATCAAGTCCTGCTACGGGGATTGGCGCTTCTCGGCGGGGTGTTCGCCGTCGTCTACGCTGTGCACGCGTTCTTCCGGATTCGCCGACTCAAGCGCGAACTCGGCTAGCAGCTCTTTCGCAGGCCCAGACACACTGTCCGGGCCGCCCGTTTTTATCGTACACGCACAACCCCCAGCTCCTCGACGATCAAACCCTTGATCTCCATTGTCGAAAGCAGCACATTTGCATCGGTGATCGGCAATTTGAGTGATGCAATGAGTTCGTCTCGCGAGACCGGAGAGTGAATAATTTCAAAGACACGCAGTTCGTCATCCGAGAGGTCGTCGCGTAATTCAGAGAGGGACGTCAGACCCTCGCGCTTTGCGATTCCAAGCGCAACGAGGATGTCTTCGGGAGAAGTAACGGCCGTCGCACCGAGGCGTAGGAATTGGTGTGTACCCTTGCTCTCTGCACTAAATATCGAGCCGGGGACCACAAGCAGCTCTCGATTATATTCCGTTACCAATTTGGCGGTAATGAGGGAGCCTGATTTTTCTTTCGCTTCAATAATGAGAGTCGCGTGTGCAAGCCCCGCCATAATGCGATTGCGTTTGGGGAACATGTAATCCATGCTCTTTGCGTCAGGTTTTTCTTCAGAGAGAAGACATCCCCCCGCGATAAGAATCTCCCGTGCGAGCCCAACATTCGCTCTCGGATACAGGACATTCCAATCCAGTCCCGAGCCGGGGACGGCTACGGTGGTAATGCCCGCATCAAGCGCGGTTTTATGCGCCTCAGCGTCTACTCCATAGGCCAAGCCGCTTACGATGACTATTGGGTAGCCCCGGAGGCCTTCTATTAGATGATGACAGGCCTGTTTGCCATAGGTTGTCATCGCGCGGCTGCCGACGACCGCGAGCCATTTCTTTCCTCCACTTGGCCCCTCGACTTCGCTCTGGGCAGGCAGCTCGCCGCGTAGGTAGAGTTGCTTCGGCGGATCCGAAATTTCCCGCAAAAGCGGCGGGAAATCGGTAGGGGCGAGGAGTTTGAGTTCATCAATCATGATGATATGATTTTACCACTATGCTGGACATTAAATTCATTCGTGAAAATAAAGATATCGTCGCTGCGGGCGCAAAGAAAAAGCACATCACCATTGATATTGAGAGGCTCATCGTCGTCGATGACAAACGACGCGAACTCCAGCTCGCGATCGATCAAAAGCGCGCCGAGCAAAATCTCGCGTCTGATGCAATTGCTTCAGCGAAAAGTGATGAAGAAAAAAAAGAAGTCATCACGCGGATGCAGGGTGTGAAAGAGACGCTTCGTCTTGAAGAAGAATCCATGCAGGAAATAATGAAAGAGTGGCGCGCGCTCATGGTGCAGGTACCGAATGTCCCCGATATGTCTGTGCCAGACGGGGAGTCCGATGCGGACAACAAGGAGGTTCGGCGATGGTCTCCGGACTCTGGTTTTGATGCGACTCTATCCGAAATTCCCCGCCTGCCGGCGGGCAGGGATTTCGAACCAAAGAGCGCATCGGAGCTCTTACT
>CAZFMA010000088.1:0-24062 GCA_964520015.1 uncultured Candidatus Saccharibacteria bacterium | reverse complement strand
TAGGCAAAACGCGTTCCTCCAGAAGTACATCTTCGGCGACGGAGTGATCCTCCCGCTGTGGATGGTGGAGCGCGCTGCGTACCCGTACTTCCGCGCGGCCGAGGACTGGGAGAACTTCGGCTGGGATTACTATTTGACCCTTCTGCAATGGCATCGCAACTGCCAGAAGCATAAGGCTGATATCGAGCGTGAGTGCGGAGCGATCCTCATCAAGCTCTTCGGCTCGCTGGAGCGCTTCTGGCGGATGTGGGAGTTCTACCTCCTGGGGTGCGCCGTCCGCTTCAAGGACCGCAGGATCAGCGTGGGCCAGTTGGTCTTGGTAAAGGGCGGAACGAGGGGCGTGTATCACACGTCCCGTCCGTACTAAGGCATCGCCTGCCCTTTCCAGCCAACACGACTTGGCGGCGCCTCCCGGCGCCGCCTTTTTCCTTCTCTGAAAACCGATAGTTAGCTCAAATGCGCCGAGACAAGCTTTGTCATTTCGAACATAGTAACTTCCGCCTTTCCGCCGAAAACCACCTTCAACTTCTCATCTGCCAAGATATTCCGCTTGTTCTTCGGATTCTGGAGATCATGCTTCTTGATATATACCCATATCTGCTTCACCACTTGGCCTCGCGCCATAGGACCCTTCCCGATTACTGCCTCCAATTCGGAAGAGAGATTCATGGGCTTTAATAATGCAGGATTTGCTTTTCTGACCATAGATTATTGATTACTAGTATACGGGTAAGTATACCCCGTGAGATACGCGGGTGCTATGCCTTAGGTGTATATCTTGCGAAGCCTGTCCTCAAGACACCCCAGCTGCCTGAATGAACGCCTTTATCTCATGGGGTATACCCCCCACCCCGGGATGCACGCTATTCCCCCGTAGGGGTAACGCACACAGGCCGCTTTCGCGGCCTGTGTGTACAAAAAGCTGCGACGTGCTTACATCGCCGCCCCAGAACCGCACATTCGGCAGTTCTTTTTGTGACTTACAACCTCATAGACGGCAGAAGCACCAACGAGGATGTAGACAAGCCATTCGAGAGCCGGCCACGATCCAAGGAGCATTCCGACGACATTCCAGTCGCTTCCCATGAAGCCGCCCAGACCGATAAGACCCCAGTTGACGCCTCCAACGATGATCAGGATCCAGCTTACCATGTGCAATTTTTTCATATGTGTGAAGAGAAATTGGCTAGTAAACTCGACCCTTGCCCACCGATTGAAGGCGAGCCTTGTTTTCTACACCTATAGTATGTACCGCCCTGTAAAGTGCGCTAGTTAGTTATCCACCTCGGCTTCGCCGTCGGCGAACGCGTCCGCTACTCTCCAATTGTGTTAGAATTTGAGCATTAGTCGCTCAAACATATAAATTAATCTATGGTTCCCGTTAATTATCTCGCTGTTGTTGTTTCAACCATCGTCATGATGGGTTTGGGGTACATGTGGTATGGCCCCGTCTTTGGCAAACAATGGAGAGCTCTCATGGGCTTTACCAAGGAGAGTATGGAAGCTGCCAAAAAGAAAGGTATGGGTAAGAGCTACGCCATTATGGCGCTCGGTGCCCTTGCGATGAGCTTTGTTCTCTCGCACTCCCTCGTTTTTGCGAGCACATACTTGCACACGAGCGGAGTTGCAGCAGGACTCCAGGTTGGTTTTTGGAATTGGCTTGGATTCGTCGTCCCGGTGTCTATGGGAACTGTGCTGTGGGAAGGTAAGCCGTGGAAATTGTGGTTCATCAACGCGGGCTACTACCTCGTGGGGTTGTTACTGATTGGTGTACTTCTCGCATTGTGGATTTAAGTGGCTTCCACCTGGCATCGCCGAAATCTGCTGATTTCGGCGTGATTTACGCCGTCGCGTAAATCAGGCATTCTTATGGCGACGTGGGTGTAATAGTGCAAGCGCTCTCCCCTACGAGTTTATACACAGCAGGCTACGTCTGCTTCTTTGCCTCTGCCTCGTATACGCGCTTGCGCAGTTCGGTGGTGGAGAATCCGTGGTCACGGGAATTGAAGTAGACCGGCAGTGGCAGGTCGCGGCCGGTAAATTGTTTGTCTTTGTATTCGGCACCCAAGATGCGAACGTCTACGCCGAGCGTGTTCTCGCTCAATATCTTGAGCAAATCAGCTTCTGTGTCGTAGGTAATGATCTCGTCGATATACTTGATCCCCTCAAGTATGATTTTCCGCTCCTCGATAGACATGATGGGCTTGTTTTTTGTATCCGGCCGATCAATCGTAGGATCAGAATGCAGCGCGACGATGAAATAGTCGCACACGGTTTTCGCTTCCTTAAACATAAGCATGTGCCCCGCGTGGCAGAGGTCGAATGCTCCTGCAGTAAAACCCACCTTCTTTCCATCGCGCATAATAGCCACCACAATACCACAGAAAATTAGCGATTATGGTAGAATGCGCGGCACCTGCCCCGTTAGATAGACATCTGAATCAAGTGCTCTATCTGAACAGAGCAGGTAACCAAAATGTCTTCCCAACATTCGACTGTTTTATCTAACGGGGTGAAAAAACATGCGCTTCTGGCATCCTACGAGAAAGATGATGCGTTGCTACGGCTCGGACGCTTACTCTCGGAAAACGGCTGGGCGCTTCTCGGCTCTGCGGGTACTGCGAAGTATTTGAATGAAAACAAGATCCCCTGCCGGGATATAGCTGAAATCGTCGGACCTCCTATCCTCGGACACCGCGTTGTGACGCTCTCTCGTGAGCTGCATGCGGGATTACTTGCCGCTACTCCTGCGGATTATGAGGAATTACAGAAGCTCAATATTTCCCCCATTGATCTTGTATATGTGACGCTCTATCCGCTCGAAAAAACGATTACTGATCCGCTCTCTACCCCCGCGGCGGTCATCGAAAAAACAGACATGGGAGGTCCAGCCCTCCTTCGCTCGGCAGCAAAGGGCCGACGTCTCGCTCTTTCAGACCCTTCGCAGATTGAGTTGTTGGAAACATGGATTAGAAATGGATCGTCAGAAAATGAACGCGAGACGCTTGTTACGCATCTTGTCGCAGCCGCCGAGCGTCGAGTTGCAGAATACGTCGATGCATCGGCCACCTATTGGGAAAAGCAGACATGACGCCGAAATATTTCTTCTTCGATCTCGATGGGACGCTTACACGAAGCCGCACGTTGATGGCAGAGGCTCATCAGGAACTCTTCGATAAGCTTTGTAAAGAAAAAGATGTGATCGTGGTGACAGGTGGACAGCTCTCGCAGATACAAAAACAGATTCCACCGCGTTTCGACGGCGCATATTTCGTCTTGTCCCAATCGGGCAATCATGCCATCACAAAAGATGGTCATATACTCTGGAGCGAGCACTTCTCCCCAGAGCAAAAGACGGTGATTTTAGAATTCGCTCGCACGATACACGACGAGGTCAATCTTTCGGTCAAGGACGAGAATGATCTCGTGGAAGATCGCGGGAGCCAGATCTCATACAGCATGATCGGGCATCACGAGGATGTGAACAAGAAAGAAGCATTCGACCCGGGAGCGAAAAAACGTCTTGAGATCTTGAGCCAACACGCAAAGGAGGTGACGCATCTGCGAGAAGTTGGTGTCGACGTACGTCCCGGTGGCACAACTACGTTCGACTTCACCATCGCGGGCAAGCATAAAGGTTTCAATATCACACGTTTGATCGAAAAAGAGGGGTGGAAAAAAGAGGATTGTGTGTACGTGGGCGATGCCCTCTTCCCCGGCGGAAATGATGAGACGGCAATTGGTGTAATCCCTACACATGCAGTTGAAGATCCCGACGGGACGTTTAGCTTCGTACAAGAGAATTTGGTATAATCATCCCCCATGTCGGCTCCCGCATTAAAGATTGAGAATCTTAAGAAAACCTACGCGACCGGGGTCGTGGCCCTGAAAGGCGTTTCGCTTGATGTACCGGAGGGCGATTTTTTCGCATTGCTGGGACCCAACGGCGCGGGTAAGACGACTATCATCGGAATAACAGTCGGGCTTGTTAACAAAACAGAAGGCTCCGTTCTGATCTTCGGTGAGAATATCGAAAAGAATCCTGATGGCGTGAAAGCGCACATCGGCGTCGTGCAACAGGAGGTTAATTTCAATCCATTCGAAAAATGCATCGACGTCGTTGTAAATCAGGCCGGATATTATGGAATCCCTCGCTCAGTAGCCATTCCTCGTGCCGAGCAAATCCTCAAAGACCTCGGGCTTTGGGAGAAGCGCAACCAGAACGGTCTCACCCTCTCGGGCGGTATGAAGCGCAGACTTATGATCGCACGTGCATTGGTGCACGAACCGCGTTTTCTTATCCTCGACGAACCGACCGCTGGCGTAGATGTCGAATTGCGTCGCGGTATGTGGGATTATTTGCGAGGTATAAACGAAAGGGGGGTCACGATCCTGCTCACCACACATTACCTTGAAGAGGCCGAGCAGCTCTGCAAACACGTCGCAATCATCAATAAAGGAGAGATCGTAGCGAAAGGCACGATGGATGAAGTCTTGGCACTTCACGATGATAAAGCGCCGAAGGATGGGTACAGGGGCGGAAGATTGGAAGAGGTCTTTATAAAGCTCACGACGGATTCGACAAGCTCACCGCAGGGTGATAAATAATATGAGCGCCGCCGAAATGTGGACATCGTTTTACACTATGCTGCGCAAGGACGTTGTGCGCATCTTTCGTATTTGGCCGCAGACCTTCCTCCCTTCTGTCATCACCTCCGTCTTATACTTCCTCGTCTTCGGTAAAGTACTGGGTTCACAAATCGGCGATATCAGCGGGTTCTCGTACATCCAATTCGTCGTCCCTGGCCTCGTAATGCTCGCCGTTGTTACCAACTCATTTACCAACGTTGCTTCCACCTTCTTCCAATCAAAGTTCTTCTCTCGCAACATTGACGAAATACTCGTCTCCCCCACCCCGCCGTGGGTTCTGATCGCAGGCTTCGTCTCGGGTGGTGTGGTGCGCGGAGTGCTCACTGGCATCATCGTTCTTCTCGTCTCGGTCTTTTTTGCCATCCCACCGCTGACAAATCTTTTCGTTATCGCCCTCTTCCTTATCCTCTCGAGCGTTATCTTCTCTCTTGCAGGGCTTATCAATGGCATTTATGCCAAGAGTTTCGACGGCATTACGATCTTCCCCACCTTTGTCCTCACACCGCTCGTATATCTCGGAGGCGTTTTCTATTCCGCCAACTCGCTTCCAGGGTTTTGGAGTACGCTCACCTACGCCGACCCAATCTTTTATCTCGTCAACGGTTTCCGCTACGGCTTCATGGGTATTTCCGATGTATCGCTCACGGTTTGTATCGCAATTCTCCTCTCCCTCATCACCATCCTCGTCGCCTTCAGCTGGTACCTCATCCGCACGGGGCTTGGATTGAAACAATAGGATATAATTGACTCGTATGAGCATCGAGAAAGAAACGGAGGGAGATATGATCCCAAGGCAGTCGAGGCCCGATGATAACTTAGATCTTTCGGAAGTGGATGAACGTCTCAAGCGTGCCAAGGTCCGTGCGCAAGAGATACTGTATCAGGTTTTGGATTACGACCCCTCTCAGTTTGATCTCGCAAGGAATCAATTAAAGGACCGGCCCCGGGAGGAAATTGCCAACATTGTACTCGGAGCTAGTGACGAAGATTTGAAGACAGAAAAGGAACGTGAAAAAATACGAGCAGCCGCTGACATTCTTCTGTACCCAGATGCTGTATAAGGCATCTCCTGTGCGCAAAAGGCAAGTCTCTTTGTTAAATGATCAGCGTAAGCTTCTGTCTTTCAGTAGCGTATTTATTTTCTCCATGGCTTGGCGCGGTGTTAATAATCCGCTCAGTAAATCAGCCTGAACGCTTCTAAATACAGGCGGTTCTACATCGAGACCTCCCGTCTTGTGCTTTTGATCTTCGAGTCCGGCAATCATTTTTGATACTTCGTTAACATCATCCCAATCTTCGGGCTGCTGCTTAGGCCGCGTCAAATCATCAGGTCCTTCCATAGAAAATATTTCTAGCCGTTTTGAGCAATCTCTCCTGCCAGTCCGATATAATTTTCCGGACGCAACGACTTCAGGCGATTTTTTACTTCGTCGCTTACATTCAACCCATCGATAAACTTTGCAAAATCTTCAAGCGTTACCTGCTTGCCGCGTGTAAGCTCTTTCAGTTTCTCATAGGGCACTTCCACTCCCTCGCGGCGAAGGATGGTCTGTATCGCTTCAGCCAAGACTTCAGGGTGCGATTCGAGAGCTGCGTGCAAGGCTGCTGTGTTTATCGTGACCTTGCCCAGTCCGCGCAAAAGCGAGCGGTAACCGATGAGCGAGTGTGCGAAGGCGGTGCCGAATGTGCGCTCGACCGTCGAGTCCGAGAGATCGCGCTGTAATCGGGAAATCGGAAGTTTTTGTGAAAAGTGAGTAAAGAGCGCGTTGGCAACACCGAAATTCCCTTCGGCATTCTCGAAATCTATCGGGTTGACTTTGTGCGGCATTGCAGAAGATCCCACTTCTCCTTCTTTCGGTCTTTGGGTCACCCATCCATCGCTGATGTAGTGCCACATATCCTGCGAGAAGTCCGTGAGGATCACGTTGACACGACGAAGGTTGTCGAAAAGCTCAGCATAGGTGTCGTGCGGTTCTATCTGTGTCGTTATTGGGTTTAACTCTAGAGAGATTTTGTATCCAACATTCAAGCCCGCGATGAATTTCTTCGCGAATGATTGCCAATCAATCTCCGGCGCAGCGACCATATGTGCATTGTAATTACCTGTTGCTCCACCGAATTTCACCAGAATGCTGCGCGTCCGAAGTTGCTCTATCTGACGAGCGAGTCGTGATTCAAAGACGCGCATTTCCTTCCCATATGTCGTAGGCGTGGCGGGTTGGCCATGAGTACGCGCAAGCATCGGAGTGGCGGCATGTTCTTGTGCTGTTGCGAGGAGCGAAGCGCGAATTTCTTCGATCACAGGAACCATCACTGCCTGTACAGCCGAGCGGAGCGCAATGCCGTAGGCCACACTATTTACGTCTTCCGAAGTCAGCCCGAAATGCGTCCGCTCGGCGACATCTTTGAGCGAGCTGCCTGCAAGCTTGCGTTTGATGTAATACTCGATCGCCTTTACGTCGTGATTCGTTGCGGGTATTCCTTCGTACCCTGCCTGCCCCGCATGCGCAGGCATGGCAGGCAGGCCCTCCTTCTCAATTTTCTTTACGATACCTGCCTCTTCGGTAGAAATATTGGGAAGTTGCTGAAGAAAGAGTTTTTCTTCACCTGTGAGTGCCCTCATGCCCACACCAGCTTCCGAAAGTGCAATCAAGTATTCACACTCCACGAGGAGCCGTTTGCGTATCAATCCAAACTCGCTGAAGAATTCCGTTAGCTCTGCCGCGACCGTGCGGTAGCGACCATCTATTGAGCTTACTGCTGTGAGTGATTCAAGCGGCATAGGGTTGCTCGTTGAGGATATCATTTTTGCCGTCGCTGTCTTGGCTTGTTAGCCCAGCGCTGCCTCTCGCGCCGTCACGCTGCGAGACACGGCAAAAACGATATCCCCTGCCTCGCTTTAGTTGAATTAGATCGCTTCTGGTCATATTGAGTATTTCTTCAAATTACGCTCAATGCGCGACAGCACGGGTGTCTCGCCGGGAACAAATTTTGTGCCCGTGATCTGCTCATACATCTGAATATAGCGGCGCGAGAGCTCCTCCACAAGCTCGGGAGGTGCGTCGGGAAGCTGTGCATCTTTGTAGGGATCGGAGTGTTCTTTAAACCACAGGCGCAAGAATTCTTTATCGAAACTTTTCGGCTCTTCGCCCTTCGCTATCCGCTCTTCATATCCCTCGACTTGCCAATACCGTGAAGAATCGGGTGTGTGTATTTCATCGATAAGAACGAGCTGCCCCAGATCACCTACCCCGAGCGAAGTCGAGGGGTCGGTACCAAATTCGTATTTTGTGTCGACAAGTATCAATCCTTTCTTTGCTGCGATCTCCTGTCCGCGCAAAAACAGTTTTATTGCAGTAGCTTTTACTTCTTCGAACAGCCCCTCCGTAATGAGGCCTTCTTCGATCATTTGCTCCGGAGATATTGCGCGATCGTGTGTATCTTCTTTGGTGGTGGGATCAAATACTGGATGTGGAAGTTTCTGGTTTTTCTTCATGCCATCGGGCAATGAGAGGCCTCCAAACTCTCTCTGGCCTTTCGAGTACCGTGTCCATATCGCTGTGTCGGTGACGCCCGTAAGATACCCACGCATGACCGCTTCTACCGGTACCATTTTCATCTTCTTAGCCACCGTTACGTTAGGATCAGGAACCGCGAGCATTTGATTTGGTACGATATCTTTTGTTTGTTCAAACCACCACGCACTCACCTGATTCAGAACCTGCCCCTTCCAGGGAATGTGCGCAATGATGCGATCAAAGGAGGAGTGACGATCAGTTGTGATAAGGATGAGTTGATTCGCCTGTGTATAAATATCCCGGACCTTGCCCGTCTTCTTGGGTCCGAGAAAATCAAAATTTGTTTCGCGTAGTACTTCCATATTATTCTCCCGGTGGATTAAGAATGATATTCCCGGGCTCGAATACGACCTGTCGCTCCCCTTCTTCGACGACGCCCACTACCGTAAGATCATATCCTGCCTTCTTCCCGACCGAGAGCACAGTGTCCATTTCGCTTGGGGGGACGAAAATATAATATCCAACACCCCAGTTAAATGTTTTGAGGCAGTCCTGCAGCGGTATGCCGATCTGTTCGTGATAAAAGCTGAAAAGCTCGGGCACTGGTAGCCAATCACGAATACGATACGTAAAAGCTCTTTTATCAAAGGCGATCTTCCCCACGCCATCCCCCGTGCCCGGAAGAAGCGCGTGGATATCTATTTTGTTTTCAAGTAATGCCTCGATGAGCGCGACATATGAGCGGGTAGCGGTAAGTGCTTCTTCTCCAATGGTTTTTTGGTTTGGCAGTTTTGTTAGGAACTGATCCGACAATTCCAGCGCTTTTTCTATCACAAGAGAAATTCCGTTCGCATGGAGTCCCGACGAAGCAACACCGATGATGACATCGCCTACAGCCAGTTTCTTCCCTGTCACAAGGCGCTCGCCGGGAGCAATGATGCCTGTGGCAGACCCGCTCAAAGAGACGATTTGTTTTACCGGCGGGCGTGGATTGACGACATATCGAACACTTGCGGACTCTCCTGCCGGAAGTGCCATGCCGACCTCTTCGCAAATCTTTAAAAACCCATTCGCCAGATCCTTCGCCCGCACACCATCTCCATACCACGAACTATCGCTCGCTTCGAGCTGATCAGTAAAAACGACTGGCAAAGCGCCTTGTGCTATCACATCATTTACAACGATCAGAGCGGTGTCTATCGCAATCGCGTCGTAATAGCTCTTGCCCGTCTTTTCATACATCCACTCAGCGATCCAGTTTTTATTTCCGAGATCTTCGTGTGTCTTACACCATATATGCGATTCTTTTCCACGATATTCGAATACTGCACCGTGCGCATGCGTCGCGTCTTCGTTGATATATACCCCGCGTTTATTGGGAAACTTCAGTGTCCTTTTCCCTGCTTCTATCATCGCCATCTTGAATGGCTCCATTGTTGTGTAATCAACTCCTGCTTTTGCATATGCACTCTTTTCACTCATCCCGTTAGAGGCAGGTCGCGGTCGATGGTTCATACAATGTTTTTCATAATGATTATTGAGCGACCGCGGCCTCTAACGGGACTCATATCAGGCCTTTGTCTTCCAGGTATTTTTTGAATCCTTTTTCGTGCAATTCGTTATCTTTGGCCTGAATGTCTTTTGCCATTTTTTGTTTGTACGCCACTACCTTGCTACGTACCTCTGGGTCGCTCGCTCCAATTATTTGTGCGGCAAGAATCCCGGCATTCTTTGCTCCGCCGATGCCAACGGTTGCAACGGGAATACCTGGTGGCATCTGAACAGTCGAGAAAAGCGAATCAACACCCGCCGCACCCATCTTGCTGCTCAAAAGAGGAACGCCAATTACAGGAAGTGCGGTATGTGCTGCGACGACTCCCGCAAGATGGGCGGCGCCTCCGGCGCCGCAAATAAATACCTTGTATCCTCCCGCTTCACTCATCTCAACGTATTCGACGACAGCCGCGGGCGTGCGATGAGCCGAGAGCGTATGCACTTCCGATCCGATACCAAATTCCTCGAGCACCTTTGCTGCCTCCTGCATGACAGGAAGATCTGAATCCGAACCCATTAAAATTCCGACGAGCGGAGGCGAGGAGGTACTGAGGTCATCAGATCCGAACGTGCCGACAAGTGGTTTCATATAGTTTGTATTATACCTTCTTAATAATATCTATCATGTCCGTAAGCTTGTTAATGAGGTAATCGGGCTTCGCATCCCGCAATCGCCTTGTTGAATAGTAGCCACCGGTTATGGCAACCGTCGCAATACCCGCGCGCTTTCCTGCTTCCGCTTCTTCCGGCGAATCCCCGATAATAATCAGTTCATCCTTCTTGTATGGGGAATTTTTGACCAGCTCCACAAGTTTCTCCGCTTTGTTTTTTCTCTCCATCGTCGCGTGAATATCATTTGCAATAACGCGGGAAAAATATTTCTTTATTCCAAGTCTCTCAAGCTGGCTCTGTATCCCCTCAATCGTGTGGTTACTCAAGATAATAGCTTCTATGTTCCGATCTTCGATATATTCAAGAAGTTCCCGCGCGCCTGTACGAGTTCGTATCTTTGCGATCCTGGGTTCATAGAGAGCATGGAACATTTCCTGAATTTTTACAGCGTTTTGCGACATCTCTTCTTCGGTGAATCCCGCCGCAATGAAAAAATCTTTAACGGGCATGGTAAATATTTCTCTGTATTCCT
The DNA here is from genome assembly GCA_964520015.1 of uncultured Candidatus Saccharibacteria bacterium. Classification (GTDB taxonomy): domain Bacteria; phylum Patescibacteriota; class Minisyncoccia; order Phycocordibacterales; family UBA2100; genus UBA10103. The sequence continues at coordinate 13,196 of CAZFMA010000088.1, read as the reverse complement.
TTAAGCTCAATGGCTTATGACCAAATGTCTCGAACAATTCTTTGTCGACCGCCACCGTTGCTGCTGCATCTGCGATAAGTACTCCATTCCAATCGAATACAACAAGTTTAATCATGTTTGAAATAATTGACGGCGTTTTTGAAGAGCTGCAAGCCCGGCCCTTCCTGCGGCAAGGCTCGGCCTTGCCGAACATATTCCTCCTTGAGGTACGTCCAGTGCGGAAGCTGCGTGAAGCGAACCGCGCGCTCTGGGTGGGGCATAAGCCCCAAGACGCGGCCGTTGTATCCCGTGATACCCGCAATGTTTTCCATTGAGCCATTGGGATTCGCTGGCATATCAAAATGCTTTGAGGTCTCGCCCGCAATGTATTTCAGCGCAATTGCGTGCTCGCTCTTGAGTTTGGAGAGTGTCTCATCGGGTGCGTAATATTTCCCTTCTCCGTGTGCAATAGGTACTGACATCGTTTTGATTCCCTTAAGCCAAGGACTATCACTTTTTACTTCGAGATCCACCCACCGGCACGAATAGCGGGCGGAATCGTTGGCGATAAGAGCCCCTGGCAAAATGCCTGCATTCGTGATTATCTGAAACCCGTTGCAAATGCCTATAAGAAGGGTGTCGCGTGCGAGGAATTTCTCTAATGCACCGCCAAGATGTTGTTTCACCCGATTGCCATATGCTTTGCCCGACCCTGTATCATCGCCGTACGAAAATCCTCCGGGAAATACGATAATCTCTGCCGTATCCAAGACCGACGGTTTGGCGATAATGTCATTGATGTGAATGATATCGGCAGTTGCTCCCACCGATTCGAAGGCAGCCTTTGTCTCATCCTCGGTATTGAGACCGTAACCGGAAAAAATTATGACATGAGGTTTTTTCATATTACCAATGTTTGAAAAATGATCGGTAGCTTTCGTTAAGTGCTGAAAGCGAAACCTCGGTTTTTGTTTTCGGTAAGGTAATGGAAAGAGAGGAATCTTGAACTACCTCACCAATATGAGTGAGTGCGATGCCCTTAAAATTCTTCTCGAATTCCTTTTGCGCACTGCGACGAACCGAGACGAGTATGCGTCCCTGGCTTTCAGAGAAAAGAATCGCATCTGGTTCTTTTGCTTTTCCAGTAATCTTAGCAAGATTGATCTCCGCTCCCAGCTTTCCTCCGATAGCAGATTTCGCGAGTGCTGCAGCGAGTCCTCCCCGCCCTACGCTTATCGCCGAGGAAACAAAATCATTCTGAATTGCTTTCGAGAGCGCATCATATGCTTTTGCGTTCTTTTTTGCGTTAACGATTGGTACATTCTTACCGACATGCCCCAAGAGTGAATAGTATTCCGAACCTCCAAGTTCGTCATTCGTCTCACCGATAAGGTAGACGAGGTCGCCGACACGTTTGAAATCAAGCGTCATGGCTTTTGCAACGTCGGGTATTACGCCAATAGCAGAGACAAGAACCGTCGGCAATGCTGCAATGTGCACATTTTTGCCATTCGCATCAAATCCGCGGAAATCGTTGAACATACTATCCTTGCCGGAAATAAATGGTGTGCCGTAAGCAACCGCGATGTCGTAGCAGGCTTTTGCCGCCTGTTTCAATTCCCACAATCGCTCAGGCTTCTCTGAAGACGACCAGCAGAAGTTATCGAGAATGGCGAGATAATCGCGCGAAGCTCCGGCACAAATCGCATTGCGCACAGCAGTATCGATGGCGGCGGCGGCCATTGCATATGTATCAATCTGCGAATACCACGGGGAATATCCGTGAGATAGCACGATGCCGCGGGGAGAATCTGGAACCGGTTTCAATACTCCTGCATCAGCGTTTACGCGACCCTTCCCCTGAAGAGGCTTGGTGACGGACGTTCCCTGTACTTCGTGATCATATTGCTGCGAAATAAATGAGATCGAACCGATATTGGGCCGAGCCACGATCGCACGCATTGCCTCCCCTAGATCCTTACTCCGCGCCGACTTCGATACTTCTGTAAGCGAATGCGTAACCTTCTTCGTTTTCTGTTGTTCGATCGGACGACCATCGTGGAGAAACGCAAGTTGTATATCCATCACCACCTTCCCCTTTGCACGAACAATGCATTTTCCTGAATTCGTAAATGTCCCGATTCGTGTCGCCTCGACATCATGTCGATCAAAAATCTTTTTAAGCGCAGGCCAATTCTTTTTCGGCACAGCGAGAGTCATGCGCTCCTGCGATTCTGAGAGCCAAATCTGCCATGCTGCAAGCCCTGGATACTTGAGAGGGACAGTATCGATATCGACTTCACATCCCCCACTTTCTTTTGCCATTTCCCCGACCGAACCTGACAGGCCTCCGGCACCATCGTCTGTTACGCTGGAATAAAGACCTGAATCGCGGGCCTCACGTACGAGTGCGTCGGAAAATTTCTTTTGCGTTATTGGATCTCCTATTTGCACCGCTGTTGCCGGAGAACCCGCAGAAAGTGATTCTGAAGAAAAGGTGGCACCATGAATACCATCGAGGCCGACACGGCCTCCGATCATCACGATGTAATCTCCCGGCCGTGCTTTCTTTTCATATAATTTTACTGTGCCCCTCTTTCGCGGAATAAGGCCAACGGTTCCACCGAAAACTAATGGTTTCCCACGGAAACTGGAGTCCACCGCTACGCAACCCAGAGGTGTGGGGATGCCACTTTGATTTCCTCCAGCGTTAATGCCCTGCACCACGCCTTCGAGAATTCTTCGTGCAGGGAGAAGTGGTTGCTTCTGTGTCTTGTCACGGAAGAGTTCCGTCTCATCTTCGGGATTTGCGACGAAAAATCCATAGGTATTTGCAATCGGTTTCGCGCCCAGCCCAAAGCCAAGGCAGTCGCGATTAACACCCACAATAGCTGTCACGGATCCGCCAAATGGGTCCAGCGCCGAAGGCGCATTGTGCGTCTCTACCTTATGCGTCACGAGATAGTCCTTGTCGAAGGCGATCGCTCCCGAATTGTCTTTGAATACCGAAACGCAAAAATCCCCCGGCCCGTTAGAGCGCGAAGAGTCTCTAATGGGCTTTTTTGCTTTATCTTTTCTGATCTTTTCCGTCGCACCTTTTATATAGTGACGATAAATTCCCTTTTTGATCTCATCCATTGGGTCGGCAAAAATAGTATGTTTACAATGCTCTGACCACGTTTGCGCGAGAGATTCCAATTCGATATCCGTAGGATTCCGGCCAATCTTTTTTCCGCCCGAGGCGGATCGGCCTTGGGCCGAGAAATGATCGCGGATTGCTTTCATAGCGGGAAGCGAGAGAGCCAGCGGCCCGCGCCGAGAACCGTCTGCATTTTTTATTCCCTCGGAGCTTATTTTCTTCAATTCGGCGTCGTTCACGTTTAGATCTACCTCTTCGGCATCAGCTACATTTTTCGCAAGAGTAACTTTAGGGACTACCACAGGAATTTTCTGCGCTTGTGTAAAAATAGTCGCCCGCTCAATAAGCGGATTATGGAGCTCGCGGGCAATATCTTGCAATCCGACAAGAGTCGGACGGCCGTCGAGAAAAAGAATTTTAGACGAATAGACGTCTTCCCCTTCTTTAAATTGACGCCCGATGGAATCCTCAATTGTCTGCCGCGCAGTCTTCCCTACGTTGTCCGTGACTCCCGGAAGAAACCCGATCTCTATCGCGTATGGTTGCAATGCGCGCATATCTCCTATCGAATACGATTCGGTAACCGGATTCGTGAGCCTTCCTGCTGCCGCAGCAGAGATCTCAGCATCCGAGAGTTTCGCATCAATCGTATATACCTGTGTGAGAGAAGCGGCCTTTAAGCCGCTTTCTGGAAACCTTTTTTGTAACGTGTGGAGATAATTTTTTGCCCGGGCATCTGAAATTTCTGTATAGACTGAAATTCGTTTTACCATGGTTTATGATACTACCTTCAGAATATTTGTCAAGAGGTACATCAGAAGTATTGTGCCATGATACCGCAGATGAACCCCGTTAGAAACCGCGGTCGCCGCATATCAAACAAGATTTTTATAAAACGTCTTCGACCGCGACCTGTTTCTAACGGGGTGAAGAGAAAACCCGAGAGTCTTATCCTCGCAAAAATGCTTCAACGGCTCGCGCCCCGAATTGGTGCCAAAGTGCTACTCGAGCCGGAATGGAATATCGCGGGCCAAATACGTTATAAAAACGGCAAGAATCGCTATTTCCGCTATAACACACTCGATCTTAATCCTGTGGGAGCGGCAGACATTTCAAAAGACAAGGATTATGCAACCTTTTTCATGCACACATTAGGCTATCCGACTATTCCGGGCAGAGCATTCTTTTCAGACGAATGGTGTGCGACTATCGGTTCGAATCGCGACATCAAGGCGGCGTACCGGTATGCAAAAAAGCTAGACTTTCCTGTCATCGTAAAACCAAATAGCGGAAGTCAGGGCGTCGGTGTTGCACTTGTTTATACCAAACAGGAATTTTTCCGCGCGATGAAAGAAATTTTTCGAGGCGACAAAATTGCTTTGGTACAGCGGCCCGTGCACGGAAAAGATTATCGTGTGGTCGTTCTCGACAACACTATTATCTCTGCCTACGAACGAGTCCCATTGAATATCGTCGGCGACGGTCGTTCGACTATTCGACAATTGCTCACTAAAAAGGCGCGGGCATTCCAGAAAGCGGATCGTGATACGCAAATAAAGATGAGTGATCCGCGCATCGCCAATAAATTAAAACATCAGGGCATGAGTATGCGCTCTGTTCCCCCGCGAGGGCAACAGATATTCCTTTTAGATAATGCAAACCTTTCTTCGGGCGGCGATTCGATCGATGTGACAAAAAAAATCCATCCTGAATTTAAAAAGATTGCTATCAATCTCACAAAAGATATGGGGCTTCGCATGTGCGGAGTAGATATTATGGTTGATGGCGATATCGCCAATTCTCCACGCCGATATTGGATCATCGAAACCAACGCCGCCCCCGGCCTCGACCACTATGTAAAAACCGGCAAAGCCCAACAAAAAATCGTCGAGAATTTATACCTGCGAGTGTTAAAAAGTCTTGCCCGATAAGCAGTTCTGGGACTAAAAGCGGTGTGTTACACTCGCGTCATGATGAAAGAGGATTTGAACAAGGTCCCACCTCACAGGAAACAAGCTAGACTTGATAAGAAGAAGAGCCAGGACGCAGGGCGGATAGAAGGAAAAGAGAGATTCATCCTTGACGATGAGATTCGTGCACTCACACGTATGTATACGCTTTCGCTTCGTCGACGTGCAAAAAACCCAGAAAAGTCTGCAGACGTGGATAAAACTCAAGAGGATTCGAATGAGTCCATGGGTGACCATATCGCGATGAGTATATACCTGTTGCACTATTTTCTACCGCTCCTTGAAGAACGTGACGTAAAACTGGATTATGAAAGTACGCTCGATATGGTACTGGCGCATGAAATCGCTGAGGTAAGCGATCGCACGCATGTAATCAGCAATCAAAAGACGCCAGATATTCAAGAAGCCGAGATAGACGCTGCGGGAATTGAATTTTCTCGTCTTCCCAAACGAAACGGTTTTAATGTGAAGATGTATAAAGCTTACGATGAGTATCTTGGAAGTGAATCCTCGGAATCGCATTTTGTTCGTGCAATAAAAGGGCTTGAGACTATGTTGTACATTGCATCGAAACCCCCTGCCGTGCGAAATACATTACTGAAAGACGCGGGATATACTATCGCAGATTACCGCAGACGTATTGGCCAATTTTGCGACGAATTTCCGCCTCTAAATGAATTCTACTCTCGAATAGAACGTGTATTTATAAGGAAAGGCCATTTTGCCGAGAAGAGTTCATACAAAAACGAATCAATGACGCCAGAGGCAAAGAGGAAAATATTGTCCAAGTATGCGTCTGAAAATACACTAGACGACTCAAGCATTAATATTGAATCTGAAAATGAAGGTATCCTGAGGTTATATGTGCTCAATAGAAAACTTCGATTCGGAAAGGATGCAAAACCAAAGAACGAGCATTTCGATACTGACACTGAGCACATCGCGGGAATGCTTTTTCTCGCCCGATATTTTATCCCGATTCTCAAATCAGATCCAGCCCAGAAGCGACGAGACGATTTGTCTCTTCGCGAAATTATTGAAATCATACTTGCGCATGATGCGCCTGAAGCGTTGACCGGAGATAAAATTACGGGAATCAAAACCCATGCCGACACCTTGCAGGAGATTCAGGCCGCTATTTCAATTGCTCAAGACTATGCTCCTCGAGCAGGGAGATTTAACATGCGATTTGCTGCGGCATATGCAGATTATGAGTTCAGTAAAACACCTCCACCTGGTGGTCAGCTCACCCCGGGAAACGCAACGCTCGCAAAAATGATTGATATATTGCAAGGACAATTCAATATTATCGACCCACAAACCCGAGAAAAATTACCCCTGATGCAATATCTTCCTCACAGCGAGGTAAGCAAAAAGCTTGATGCGTACGTCGCGTTGTATCCTGCGTCTGAACCATATGTTAAAAATCTGGAGGTGATGTTTAAACGAGCAGAACTGTGGTAACCTATCGCTCCAAATCCACATACTTATACTTAAGTCCATTCCACTCGCGCTTTTCTTCAAAGACTTTTCTTGTGAATTCGGTTTCGTAGGGCGGGAAGAAAATATCGGCTTTGGGCTCCTCGGCGTCAATGAGCGTGAGATAGAGTTTGTCAATGATCGGAAGTGCTTCTTTGTAAATCTCCGCTCCCCCGCCGATATGGATTTCGTCGGAATCCAGTTCTCGCGCTTTCGCGAGCGCCTCTTCCAATGAATGAGTAACGATTACTCCTTCATGCGCCCAATTCGGATCTCGTGTAATAACGATATTGGTTCGATCAGGCAAGGGCGTACCCCGATAACTTAAAATTGATTCAAATGTCTTTCTGCCAAGAATAAGCGGGTGCCCACGTGTAAGGTCACGAAATCGCTGGATATCATCGGGAATCCGCCACAAGAGCTTTCCATCTTTTCCAAGCTCTCGGTTCTTCCCTATCGCCACAACCGCGACGATTCTCTTTTTCACCATCTTCAGACTATACCAATCCTAGAACATACAATGAGGTGTCACCTCATTGTATCTCATTGCACATCTATTTCTCGAAGGTATCGGCTGCAATTTCCGCATAGTAGTCGCGCGACTCTTCAAGCATCCGTAAAACGGACCTTAGATGAAGCGTTTGCAATACATCTGGCGACAAGATTGGATCTACCTTGTTCTTATATGCATGGCTCGCAAAACTGGAGTAGGGATACGCAAGAAGTTTTTGTTCCAGTGCACCCATGTTCCGAACCTTGCCCGATTTCCATCCAGACTCATACAACTCTGCGGGATTGCAGTGAATGTACTCGACTACTCTTTGTAGATACCGATCGGTTCCTATATGGCGCGACCGGAATGGTTTGGTAAAAAGATTTCCAACACGTTCATATTTTGCATTAAAATACATTGTATACGCAGTCCCCACTTTACGCATAAATGAAGTGATTCCTCCTTCGACGATTTCTTCGAGCAGGAGATGGAAATGATTCGGCATTAGACAGTATGCGCCGATTGCAACTATAGGTTCCGCACGGTCCTTTTTAAAGACTGTCTCAAGCTTCGGTTTGGGCTCATTGAAAAGTTGGACCTTCTCTGTTCCATTGGCAAGATATAAGGCCATAAGGAAACGATTGGCGTCGAGCTCATTTTCAAATACGTTGCGTTTATCAATACCTCGGCTAAAACAGTGGTACCATTCGCCCACACCAAAGGGTTCACGATAGGCCATGTCCCCAATCATAGCAGGATACAATGAGGTGTCACCTCATTGTATATGGGGAAGGTGGGACTCGATACTAGAGGGCTGAGAAATTCGATTTCAATTTCTTGAGGTCGCCACTAAAGACGAGTTTCATTTCGGCTGCTTTTTCCTTTTTGCCTTTCTCGACTACGTCTTTGCGATGCCAGCGGCTTTTGCGCGGTTCGATCTTGTGCGTCAATTCCTCAAAGACGAGCTGACAGAATCGCTCGCCCGGATGCAGCTGAATCACTTGTGACTGTGTATTGTTGCGTATTGGAAGTGTGAGTGGTCCTTCGTATCCGGAATCGATGATGCCTGTGAGATCGACAGAAAGTCCTTTGCGATTTACCGATGAGCGCGGGTACAGAACAGCCATTAAGTCATTAGGGACTTTTATCGTCTCGAAGGTTGAGACAAGGACGTATTCTTGTGGTAAAAGCTCAAAGCACTGCCCTTGCTCGAGCTCGATCACATCAAAATATTCCGGCCCATGATCTTTCAGTGGATCTATGGAGAGCGCTTGCCTCCCCTTCTCTGTCATCTTCCACACCTTTGGGATGAGAAACGTGAAGCCGAGCCGCAGGTCGACGGCATGCATCTGAAGTTGGAATCGGTCGAGGCCGGGATAAAAGGCGATATTGCCGCTCTTAACGCGATCGAGTATTTCCTGTTTGGTAAGAATGGACATACCCAGTCAGTAGAATGTGCCTTTGCGGCATGGCAGCATGCTGCCATGCCGCGGCGTTACATTGTTAATATCGAATGTGGTTGCTTTGTTGATTGTATACGTCATATGGTTTCCTCAATTCGCCTAAGGCACATTTCACTGCTGAGCATATCTAGAGAACGATCTGCAAACCGGTGATGGCGGCTTGAGGTTGGTATTGTACCGTAAATTGCGAAACAATCTCATCAACAAGCTTGCGTTCCTTTTTCTCCGCGCGATCGTACGCGTTCTTCGGAAGCGTAATATGAATCGGCTCGTGGGAATTTTCTCGCTTCAATATCTCCTGCACGGCCTCGTACTGATTGTCATAGATATGCGCATTGGAGATCGAGTGCGAATAGACTCCGGGCTTCACACCGAGTTTTTGTGCGAGGATAAGCTGCAAAAGCGCGAAGCCCGCCACGTCAGACGGAAAGCCCAGGACCATGTCGTTTGAACGAACGATGTTATGCAAGTGAAGGCGACCGCCGATGATATTGATCGTAAAAGAATACGGGCACGGGACATTTGCCCGCTTTGTCCCTCCAAGTCCATCGCTCGACGGATCCCATGTTACGACGACTCCATGTCGTGAGCTCGGATCCTTCTTCAAGAGATCGATAAGCAATTTTAACTGGTCGCGACCGAAGTGTTTGCGCCATCGATATCCGTAGGCCACGGTGACGACATCAGCCGGATTCGTAAAGCTGTCCCAGACCTTCGTGAATTCGCGAAGAAAATCGGCGGGCTTGCGCACGCCGGCGACGAACCAAATTTGTTCGGCGACAAACATTTTGACGGGAATCTTTCTCAAGGTGAGAAGTGGAAATCCTTCTTTTTCTATGTCGAGCGAGAAGTGCAATCCGGGAATTGCCGTGACCTCATGTCCGGTGCGCTGATTTTTGTCGACAACTCCCCTCTCGACGATCTGCTTCAATAGGTCTTGATATATTTCGTCGAAGCGGGTCATAGGGGGTCTATTATATACCGGCCCACAACGGAAAGCGCGATGTGCTATATTTTCGCAATATGACCGCTGTTGAATATCCATACCTCCCTTTCGGCCGAACATTCGCCTACGTAGATGCTGACAATCCATTCATGCAAGAGGCGCGCGAGTACGCGCGCCTCGATTCGCTTGATAATACAGTCAAAACAGGTTCAGTGGTTGTTAAAAACGGTGAAATAATCGGCCGTGGAGCAAATGGGAGCGATTATCACGCACAGCATGGCTGCGAGCGCGTAAAGCGCGGAATTCCGACCGGGCACGGGTATGAACTCTGCGAAGGATGTCATCCCAAAAACCATAGCGAGCCACGGGCTATTGAGGACGCAAAAAAGAGCGGCCACGCCACTGTAGGAGCCGATCTTTATCTTTGGGGCCATTGGTGGGCATGCGAACCGTGTTGGAATGCGATCATCGAAGCCGGGATAGAAAATGTGTATCTCCTCAAAGACAGCGAAAAACTTTTCAACAAAACACACCCAGATAACATCATAGGCCGGCAATTTGAATAACGTATACTGCTGCTATGGCCCGCGGCACATTCGGATCTACTGATCTCAGTACCTCCGCGCCTTCGCGCGTCGGAAAATTCATCATTTTTGAAGGCGGCGAAGGGAGCGGTAAGACAACGGTCGTAGAACGGATGAAAAAAGAATTCCCGAATTTTGTATATACACATGAGCCGGGTGGAACTTCGCTGGGAAAACAGGTTCGTGAACTCCTTATGTCAGAGAAAACCAAAGGTATTGATGTTCAGGCTGAACTTCTCTTATTTTTTGCGAGTCGCGCGCAACTCATTGCTGAAGTGATTACACCTTCACTTGAAGCTGGTAAAACTGTTATTTCAAATCGTTTCGCGCTCTCCTCTATCGCCTATCAAATTTACGGTCGGGAAAAGCCGGGACTTATGGAGCTCTATCGCTCCCTCTCACAAATGATTGTCGGGAGCACTATACCCGACGCATGCATTTTTCTTGACGTAACGCCTGAGGTCGGAATTGCGCGTGTCCATTCACGGTCAGAAGAACCTACTCGATTCGACAAAGAAGCCCTCGATTTCCATACTCGCGTGCGGGAGGGCTATAAAAAGCATGTCGGCGAATTCGGGACACCAATCATTATTGATGCCGATAAACCGCTTGAAGAGGTCTGGACGGAAGTAAAGAATGCCGTACAATCGGTAGTATCTAAGTGACGTATGATTTAGGAAACACATAGCCCATTATTCTTTTTTATATTCCCTATGGACTATTCACACGTGCAAAAACAAGACACAGAAGTATTTGCAACTCTCGAAGGTGAAGAAAACCGCGAAGCAGAAGGATTGGAACTCATTCCTTCCGAAAATTATGTCTCATACGCTGTGCGCGAAGCAAACGGCTCGTGTCTTACCAACAAATATTCTGAAGGCTACCCTGGCAAACGCTACTACGGCGGGCAGACGTACACCGACGCCGTGGAGACGCTCGCTATCGAGCGCGCCAAACAACTCTTTGATTGCAAATATGCCAACGTGCAAACGCTTGGCGGAGCCAATGCGAATATCGCGATGTACTTCGCGCTCCTCGAGCCGGGAGATACTGTCCTCGGGATGGACCTTTCGCATGGCGGCCATCTCACCCACGGACATCCTGTCACCTACCTCACCAAGATATTCAATTTCGTCCGCTATAAGATGAAAGATCCTAATACCGGCGAGATCGACTACGATGAAATGCGCACGGTGGCGAAAGAGAAAAAGCCAAAGATCGTGCTCGCAGGATTTTCTGCGTATCCGCGCGAACTCAACTACGCAAAATTCGTCGAGATTGCCCGTGAAGTCGGTGCCTATGCTGTCATGGACATCGCCCACATTGCCGGACTTATCGCGGGCAAAGCGGTCAAAAGTCCATTCGATTTCGGCTTTGATGTGATGACTTCGACCACGCACAAGACGCTTCGTGGCCCACGCGGCGGCCTCATCCTCACGCGCGAAAGCGAGGAGATCGGAAAGAAGATAGACAAGATGGTATTCCCCGGTTTGCAGGGCGGTCCGCACATGAACAACATCGCCGCGAAAGCCGTTGCTTTCGGTGAAGCGCTCCAGCCGGCGTTCAAAACCTACGCTGCGCAAATTCTTAAGAACGCAAAAGCCATGGAAGCAGTATTCAAGGCCAACAACATTCGGATGCTCACCGGCGGCACGAGCAATCACCTCATCCTCGCCGACGTCTTTGGCTCACTCGGTATGCCCGGGCAGGAAGCAGAGACACTCCTCGACAAAGCCGGCATCACGCTAAACAAAAATTCCATCGCCGATGACACGAGAAAGCCCATGGACCCTTCCGGTATAAGATTCGGCACTCCTGCGATCACAACACGCAAGTTTACCGAGAAAGAAAGTGCCCGCGTCGCTGAGCTGATGGTGGATGTAATGAAAAACAAAGACGACGCGAAACGTCAGTCTGCAATCCGCGAGGAAATTCGCGAAATGTGCAAAAAGTTCCCTATTCCTGAGTCATTCGTGTAAACACAAGCCAGGCAGTATATACTACTCGGAATGCCTGAGATTTCTCTGACCGCGATCATTCAGTACGTCGGATACCCGGGTCTTTTTGCCATCGTCTTCTTAGAGTCCGGCGTCTTCTTCGGCTTTTTCCTCCCCGGAGCTTCGATGCTCTTCGCGGCAGGCCTCCTCGCTTCGCAGGGGTATTTCAATATATGGATCCTTATTCCCCTCCTTACCCTCGCAGCAATTCTCGGTGACAACGTCGGCTACTGGTTCGGCTCGAAATTCGGAAGACGTCTTTTTGAATGGCACGACTCACGATTTTTCAAGAAAAAGCATTTGGAACAGGCTCGCGTATTTTATGAGCGTCATGGAGTACTTGCTGTCGTGCTTGCGCGGTTTGTCCCCATCGTGCGCACCTTCGCTCCGATCATTGCGGGAGTCGTCGGCATGCGATACCGAACATTCTTTATGTACAACATCATGGGCGCTCTCGCGTGGGCATCGGGCATTACCTTTATTGCGTACTACCTGGGAGAGAAGATACCCGATATTGATAAATTTTTCACACCCATCATCGTGCTCATCATCGTGACAACGTGTATCCCTTTGGTACTTGAGTATCTAAAACAAAGAAAGAAGGCGAAGTCTACTTCTTCTGTTTGAGAAGTGCGAGACCACCCCAGAGTCCGCCATTATCCCCGAGCTCCGCCACTTTTACGATCGGCGGCCTCCGATCCTGCGCGATGAGTTTGTTCAACGATTCCTGCACTCGTGGAATAGGAATGGGATTCACACCAACGATCATCGAGCCGCCGAGGACAATGGTGTCCGGCGACCACCGTTCGACAACCACACGAAGTCCTTCTGCTAACGTGTCCGCCAGCTTCGTGCGCTCTTCCAGAGAATCGAGATCTTTTGGATGAATGCCAAACTTTTTTGTAACTGCGGTTCCTGAGACAAGGTCCTCAAGATCTACACCACCGATCTTGATACCAGCAATGCCAGCCGCCTCAGCAATTTTCCCCTCTCTAATGAGTCCGCCTCCCACACCGGTGGAAACCGTTATATAGGCAAGCGCAGAAGATCCTTCCCCCGCTCCCGTATGTGCTTCACCTAAGCCTACGAGCGCGCCGTCATTAACCACGTGTACCGAAGCGGCTAGACCCTCTGAAAGTTCCCTCA
>CAZFMA010000087.1:0-2846 GCA_964520015.1 uncultured Candidatus Saccharibacteria bacterium | reverse complement strand
TAGAGGATGAAGGTGCCCACACACTTGATCCTGCAGACGATTATCCTGATTTTGTATACCCTGCCGCGAAAAAAATCGGACTGGACATGGATGCGCGTGGTGTTTTCTTGTGCCGCTCGGGAGCGGGGGTCGCAATTGTTGCCAACAAGGTGAAAGATGTACGAGCTGTCGTCGCCCGCACGAAAGAAGAAGCAATCCACGCCCGCGAACACAACGATGCCAACGTCATCGCGCTCTCAAGCGATACTATTACAGGGGAAGAAGCGCGCGATATCGTCTCGGTATTTCTCTCGACGCCCTTTGGGGGCGAAGATCGGCACATGCGCCGCCTCAAGAAACTGATGAAAATAGAAGAGGAGCGTTGATTTCTGCCCACAATGGTGACCTGTACAGAAGGTTCCCATCATATATACTTTTACTATGCCACCACAGAATGGAGGGGTACGGTTTGAGAATCAGGGAGAAGAGTTTGGCGCGCCTCCTGATCGCTCCGGAGGCTTTGATTTAAGTGCACTTTTTGTAAAATGGGGGATTGTATCTTCGCCCAAGGAGGCGCAGGTGATTTTGATCACAATCGCAATTATTGCGGCACTCATCGCAGTTTTCTTTTTCGTGCGCTCGGGCGGGAGCAACACTCCGCCACCTCCGCCTCCTCATATGGCACCTGCTGGAGCTTACTAGTTGTATGTATTTCAATTATGCGCGCGTAGGGAAGGGTCAGGCAGGTTTTACGCTTATCGAATTGCTCGTCGTTATCGCGATCATCGGAATGCTCTCTTCCGTGGTGTTGGCCTCATTAAACGGTGCGCGCATAAAATCCCGCGATGCTCGTCGGCTTGCTGACCTGAAATCGATTCAGACTGCGCTCGAGCTGCACTACACGACGGCGAATACATACGTAGTTACGGCGGCAGGCGGCACGACGGTGACAGCCGCTCTTGGCGCCGTGCTTGCGCCTGCATACATTTCTGCCGTTCCCAAAGACCCGTCGCAGGCGGATACTGCAGCCACAGGATACCTCTATTGCTCAACTAACGGGCAGAGCTATGCATTAAGTGTAATTCAGGAGAAAAACAATACTCGCTGTGTCGTCGCGGAAGGAAACAGCGGCAACTGTAGCTGGGCCACGACCTACCAGGTCTGCAAGTGACTCGCATGAATCTCCGTTAGAGACCGCGGTCGCTCTTTTAGATTAGACTTCCTGATTCAGAGATATATCGAATCATTACCGTATACTGTGTGATATGGAAAATCGACCGCGACCTGTCTCTAACGGGGTGATCGAAATCATTCCGACGTATGTGCCGCGCGATTCGGAAGACCTTGCCGCAGGTGCGGCAAAAATACGAACGTTTGCTTCGAGCATTCATCTCGATGTCGACGATGGGATTTTTGCGCCTCATCTTACCTGGCCGTATACACAGGCGGAAATCTTCGGGACGTTCGACCTCTCGTCACTCGCCGCACTCGAGATAGAAGTACACTTGATGGTCGAGCAACCGCGGGAAATCGGAATCGCATTTGCGCGAGCGGGTGCAGCGCGCATTATCGGGCATGTCGAAGCGTTTTCATCAGGCGAAGACGTGCACGGAACGCTCGATGCCTGGCGCCGGAATGGTGCTCGTGAAGTTGGTCTCGGAATACTTATGGGAACGCCGTTTGAATTGCTCGAGCACCACCTACTCATTGCAAACGCTGTTCACATGATGTCGATTGCGACCATCGGAGTGCAAGGCATTCCCTTTGATCCCCGTTCAGCAGAGCGCATCGCAGAATTCCATGAGAGACATCCAGAAATACTTATTAGTGTAGATGGGGGAGTTTCGGAGAACAATATCACTTCGCTTGTCAGGGCGGGAGCACGGCGTTTTGGCGTTGGTTCGGCCATTTCGAAAGCCGATAATCCAAAAGCGGCGTACGAAAATCTCAAAGCTATTGCTGAAAATGCAACCGAGCGTTGAGCGAGGACGTACTGAGGCCAGCAGGCCGAACGTGCGTTACAATAGATGAATGGATCCACTCACTGATGAAGAAGTACGAGAGCTTTCTCAAAAAGCCGCGGCAATTCGCGAGACGATAGTCGAAATGCTCTCTGCTGCGGGCTCGGGTCACCTTGCAGGGCCGCTTGGCATGACGGATATCTTTACCGCCCTCTATTTTCACGTCCTCAAGCATGATCCCAAGAATCCTGCATTGGAAGAGCGCGACCGGCTCTTCTTAAGTAATGGCCATATCACCCCTGTCCGCTACGCCACAATGGCGCATGCGGGGTATTTTCCTGTAGAGGAATGCATGACGCTTCGCAAATTCGGCTCGCGCTTGCAGGGACATCCCGAGCGGGAAAAATTGCCCGGGAGTGAGACCACCTCAGGGCCACTCGGAAGTGGCTTGTCACAGGCCTCCGGCTATGCCTACGCTGCGCGCATGGACGGCCGGACATTCCGAATTTTTTGTGCAATGTCTGATGGCGAACAAGAAGAGGGAAATACGTGGGAGGCAGCGATGTTTGCCGGAAAATATCGCCTCGCGAATCTCACGGCAATTATAGATCGTAACAACATTCAAATTGATGGGAATACGGAAGATGTGATGCCCCTCGAGCCTTTGCGCGACAAGTACGAAGCATTTAATTGGCATGTGATTGAGGTGGATGGTCACAACATTCCCCAATTCATTGCGGCGTGTTTTGAGGCCAAGGCGATACGGGAAAAGCCCACGCTTATTCTCGCGCACACGACTCCGGGAAAGGGTGTACCTCAAATAGAAAATGATTATCGCTGGCACGGCACGCCCCCAGGGAAAGGGCCGACGGACAAAATTCCCGCCGATAAACAAAAGGACGTATT
>CAZFMA010000086.1:0-4811 GCA_964520015.1 uncultured Candidatus Saccharibacteria bacterium | reverse complement strand
ACTTCACCAACGATTACATGGAATACAAGTACTCCGGTTGAGACAAATCTTCAATATGGGAAGACGCCGCCCAAGGCAGATTCCACAGTGCTTGGTAGCGCAGAGGCAGAAACGAATGATTCGCTACCAAAGACATCGCACAAAGTTGAGCTAGAGAATCTTACTCCCAATACGCTTTACTATTATCGCGTTACATACCTTGAGGCAGGTAAGACGACTCGTACTGCGGGAGAGACGAATACATTTACAACAGGGAGCGTTGTTCTTACCTCAAAAGATCTTGCTCCTGTTTTCAATGTTCAGGTTTCTGACATTACGACAACGTCGGCAACATTTACTTGGGAAAGTAATATCCCTACACAAGGACAAGTGACCTATAGAAAATCATCAGATGTTGGGTATAAAGAAGAAAATAAAAAGATGGGGGTTGTATTTTCAAGGCAGCACAGTGTCACGGTTACAGGACTTGACTCCGGAGTAACATATTATTATCAAGTTGCGTCTCTACGAGAAAAGAATGCGACCTCGAGTAGCGAACAATCGTTTGCGACGCGATCGACCACTTTACCGACTGATAAAGTGCAAACGCAACCGACTGTAACACCACGGCCTGAAAAAGTAATCCCATCAACAACGCAGGTTACTCCCGACCAACAGATCGCTACTATCACCGATCAAGCAAAGCGTTTGAACAATGAACAATTTGATACGATCCTTTCCGAATTGCGTGAACTGCGCAATGTAGTGAAGGAACAGCAAACCGAACTCAAATATCTTCGGTCGCTCAAAGAAGATGTCGCGTCGCTGGGGCAGAAGGTGGAGTCCGCAATTAATAATTTCGTCACGTACGGTGTTGATGAAAACACAAAGAAACTCGGCGCCGGCGAGCGCGCCGCGGTGCTTAGCTCATACAAGCAGGCGTTCGATAAACTCCCCGAGACAGATGCAGACTTTGCCGACGCGATTAAAATAGCGAACGGACGATTCCCGACTCAAAAAAGTGCAGACGCGGAAGCGAAAGCGAAAGAACATTTCAAGAAGATTTATAAACGCGATCCGATTAATGACAATCCGAATGATGTCGCAGCCGTTACCGTTATGGCGTATGGACTTCGACAAAAAGCGGAGAATCGGAACCTTGGTTCTGAACGCACGGGGATCATTACCTTCACGCGTATTTATGGAAAAGCGCCAAGCACCACCGAAGAGTGGAATGTGATGCAAGCGATTACGTACTCCGGTGCAACACGAAAGCCGCGTGACGTTGATTCGGATGGCGATGGATTGTCTGATAAGCGGGAGAAAGAGTTAGGAACAGACCCGAGCAATTCCGACACGGATGGCGACGGCTACAAAGATGGTGAGGAAGTAGCGAATGGCTATAACCCACTCGATTCTGCTCCGACAGAGTAGTTATGCGGATTGGAATAGACTGTAGGACAATATTGAGCGCGGAGACGGGAGAGCTCGCGGGAACGGGGTGGGGGACGCAGTTGATGAAGTGAGTATTTTATGGTATCATGAAGATATGCAGATACCGGTAACGCCAACACTTTTTTGGGACTGCGATATAAAGGATCTTGACGTAAAAAAGCACGCCCGATTTATTATCGAGCGCATTTTGTCGCGCGGCGAAGTAGAAGATTTTTCTTGGGCGAAAAAAATATACGGTGATAAAAAGCTGAAAGAAGTTATCGTGCAGAATCGCACGCTCGACAAACGGTCGCAAAATTTTTGGTGTTCTTATTTTCATATTCAGCCAACAGTATGCACCCGGAATCCATCGAGCAAAAAACACGAGCAGCTCTGGACAAGATAGCGAGGAAAGAGTTCGCACAGCCATTCTATCTCGCGGGTGGCACCGCGCTTGCGATCCACCTCGGTCACCGATTCTCTGTTGACCTCGATTTTTTTACACTAGAACCTTTTTCTGTTTCGGCTCTACGAGATGCGGTCGCTCGGCTTGGTTCTTTTCGTGTAGAAGGAGAAAGCGGCGAGAATACACTCATTGGCATTCTTAATCAGGTGCAAATAAGTTTTTTTCTTTATCCCTACAAGAATGTTTACCCGCTTATTCCATTTCTTGGTATCATGCTTGCAGACGAACGCGATATCGCGGCAATGAAGGTTGACGCTATATCCACTCGCGGAAGTAAGAAGGATTTCGTTGATCTCTACTTTCTTCTCAAGAAGTATTCGCTGCAAGAGATTATCGAATTTTTCGAAACGCGATTTCGTCATGTCGCATACAATCGGTTGCATATCCTGAAGAGCCTCTCTTATTTTGAAGACGCGGAAAGCGATCCGATGCCCATGATGTTGCAGCATACACCATGGGAAGAAATGAAGCGTATCATTGCGGGCGAGGCAAAAAAATTGGCGGGATGAGGTGGTCGCACATGACAAGGATCAGCAAAGAACGGTCGCGAGATGCCGTTCTTTTTGTTATAGTGAACGTTATATGAGAATCGGTATTGATTGTCGGACAATTTTGAGCGCGGAGACGGGGGAGCTCGCGGGAACGGCGCACTATACGTACGAGCTTGTACGGCATTTAATACAAGGGGCACTCTTGCATAAAAGGGTGCCCCTTGTATTTGTGTTATTTTTTGACGGGCGGGTGAAATCCCCCTTTCTTCCCCCTTTAGAAAAGGGGGATAGAAAAAATGTTCGAAACTTAGTTTCGAACAAAAATGTCGAGATTGTTTTTCTTCCCGTATCGCGCATGCCGCTTTTAACAACGCATTTTTTTCTTTCTCGCGCGCTCACGCGCGCGAAGCTGGATCTCTTTCATTCGCCGGCGCATCCTCTGCCGCTTGGGTATCGTGGCAAGAGTGTGTGGACAGTGCACGATCTTGCCATCTACGATCATCCCGAATGGTTTCCCGGAGGATTGCGGCAGTGGTTTTCAACGCGCGTGACCGTGCCGAGAAGTATTCGTCGGGCAGAGAAACTTATCGCTCCGTCGGAAAGTACCAAGCGAGACATTATACGGATTTTCAATGTGCCGGATGGAAAGATACGAGTCGTGTATGAAGGGAAGCCCGATGCGATTGCGAGCGAAATAAAGCAACCTCGTTCTACCAACTACCAACTACCACCTACCAACTATTTCCTATTCATCGGTACCATCGAACCTCGCAAGAATCTTGTTCGCCTCATCGACGCTTTTTCTCACTTCGAAGCCTTGCTTCGAAGTGGTGGAGTGCCACGGTATAGATTGATCCTTGCAGGAGCGAATGGTTGGAATAACGACGAGATATTTATGGCGATTGAGCGGGCGAATCTGAAACTGGGGAAGGGGAGCGTACAATACCTTGGCTATGTTTCGGAGGAAGAAAAAATTTCGCTTTTGCAAAACGCAATTGCATTTGTTTGGCCGTCGCTGTATGAAGGATTCGGGTTGCCGGTACTCGAAGCAATGGCAATAGGTGTACCAGTGATTACGTCAAAGGTGTCGAGCATTCCGGAGATTACCGGCGATGCGGCGTTGCTTGTAAATCCGGAGAATATTTCTGAAATCGTTGGAGCGATGGAGCGCATTGCGGAAGATGTTGCGTTTCGCGAACAACTAAAAACGCGCGGGGCAAACCGCGCGAAAGAATTTACGTGGGAGAAAGCGGCGAGAGAAACGTTTACATGCTATGAAGAAGTATTGTAGTTTTTTTAGTATCAACGTAGTAATACGTTAGTACATAAAATCTTATACAAAAGTTTCGAGTATGAGAATGTGTGAGGATCTATACTCCGATTCTACTTTGTATAATATACCAGAAGATAACTTGCATTGGAAGACCGATCCAAAAAGGAACGACGAATTTTTTCAATCGTGTGTGCGTATGGACATGAAATTGATCGTGCAGATGTTTGAAGCGGAGGAGGAGACGTTCGTTGCTTATCATCGTGATGCCCTGTAGTCCATCGGGTAACATCGCGCCGAACATACCTGCGGCGACAGAGAGGGGGTGGAGAAATGTAGAGTGCGTGTACCAGTAATAAGTGAGGATTCCGAGGATTGAAAGATCAACTGCAGTGAGAGCGAAGAGCTTCACCATTTTTTGTTTGTGTGTGCCTTCACCGATTAAATTTTGATCACCATGGGGAATGAGGTCAACGGCAAAGTGTGAAATGAATCCCAATAGGAAAGCAATCCATGGGTTTGGGATGGATTGCCCGATGAGTGCGCCAACCGTGGCATGAGCGGTGAGGAACATGAATTATGAATGTGGAATTATTTACCAGGGGTGGGGATCGGACCCACGACAGCACCCTTATGAAGGGTGTGCTCTACCACTGAGCTACCCTGGCATATTTTTTATCAGCATACCATATCTTGACGAGTTATTCAATATTCTTTATACTCGTCTCGCGGGGTAGAGCAGCAGCAGCTCGCTTGGCTCGAACGTCGCGGATGGACGCGGATAGCGACCCCAGCACCAGAGCCACAGCACCAGAACGAAGTTCGATGCTGGCACAGCAGGGCTCGGTGCGGGGCAGGCGCGGACAAACGCGAAATTGGGCGCTCTGATAGGCAACTATCAGTGAGATTATCTGCCAAATTCGGGGAAGCCCCTGACCGTAAGGTCGAGGTAATCCCGAACTAAAGTCCGAATGACTTCGGACCCATGTGTAGAGACTAGATGGCGGACTCCGACCGCGGTCGGAGAAGGTATAGTCCAGACCACAAAGCCTCGATGATTATCGGGACGCAGCGAAAGCTGTAGTTGGTACGCATAACCAAGAGGTCGCCGGTGCAATTCCGGCCCCCGCAACCACGCGTAGTGTAGTTGAAAGCGCGCTTAGCGCGTCAA
>CAZFMA010000085.1:0-6478 GCA_964520015.1 uncultured Candidatus Saccharibacteria bacterium | reverse complement strand
CGATAAGCACGTCTCCCTCGACAGAACATTCGATAGCTTCTTTTGCCATGCGTTCGGCGTGCAATCTCGTTTTTCCCCATGTAATGACATCAGATTTCTTGGGTACCCGCACCATAAAGCCGCCCATATCCGGCTCACGCTCGAGGGTAATAACATACTCGCCATATATGGTCTTGACTGCTGACTTGATTTTTCTTGTTTTTGCCATGCGTATAGTATATCAAATTGAAATTCGGACTCAACTGCGGACAAACGCAAGCGCGGCGTAGGAGGCGACGAGCCACCAGAAGCGGTAGGCTTCGCTGAATACTGCTTGCACCTGATCGCCGAAGAACCAGAGCGATTCGAGAGTCGGTACTTGAATCCAAATAATCACAAGAACGATAACAGCCGCGACTCCCGAAATAATCGATTGAACGACTTCCCCGCCATCTGAAAATGCGAAAATAGCCCGATGCGCAACTATATACAAAAGTACTGCGATAACGATGAATATAGCGGCTTCGGCAAAGGGCATCGTAATTTTGTCCGAGAGAGGTCCCAGAAACACCGTGTCGGGCAACGCCTTCGAGATTAATAACGCTCCGGGAAGCGAGAGCATGAGAGCGGCAGCGCGGGCAGTACCTGATCGAAGTGAATCTAGTGCAATAAAAGTGGCAAGAGCACCGATGATGATCCAATCAGTCGGCCACGCCGCGATAATCCCTCCCCATGCGGAAAAATCCATACATTTAGTAAGTACTAGGTATTAAGGGAAAAGTTCTAAGAAACATGCATGAATAGTACCAGACGTTTTGTACTTAGCACCTATACCTTGGTATTTTCGGTGGAGCCAACTACAATCCTTCACTTCGCAGCTTTTGGATTAATTCACGTGCGCTTCGGGAAAGTTTCTTGGGAAATTGTATGTCTATCCGTACCAGAAGGTCTCCGCGAGCCCCTCTTCCATGTGGCACTCCTTTGCCGCGTACGCGTATAACTTCTCCATGTGCTACACCTCCTTCTATCGTAATGCGCTCTTCTCCATCGAGCGTAGGGACGCGGTATTCGCCTCCCAAAAGCGCGTCAGTCAATTTGATGGGAAGACTTGTAATGAGATTGTTGCCTTCGCGTGAGAATTTGCTGTCCGCCTTTATATGGAGTTTTACATACAGATCCCCTGCTGTGCCGCCTGCCATCGCTTCTCCCCGCCCCGGCATACGAATCATTTCTCCATCCTCGACGCCTGCCGGGACTACTAAGTGGATCTCCTCTTCGCGCTTTCGTACTCCTTCGCCGCGGCACGACTCACACGCCGTCTCGGGCATCTCGCCGCGACCATGGCAGCGGGGACACGCGCGCGTCGTTGAGAATGTTCCAAAGAAAGAATTGCGTGTTTCGCGAATTTCGCCTTTTCCGTTGCATGTAGTGCAGGTGACGGTCTTCGTGCCGGGTTTTGCACCCGTCCCGCTGCATATCTCGCAGGTACTCTGTTTGGAGACAAGCACGCGACGCTCGGCGCCAAAGATCGATTCACGAAATGAAAGCTCTATATCTATTGAAATATCTCTTCCCCGCTGCGCACGAGCTTGGCCTCCAAACACATCGCCGAAGATATCGCCGAGATCAAACTCGACATTCGCTCCTTGTCCACCGAACCCTTGAAAGCCCTGAAAGTTTGAAAAATCGAAACCGCCGAAGCCGCCTGCCTGCTGGCCAGCGCCCGTGCCGCCCGCGAAGGTCTTGCCGTACGTGTCGTATTCCGCACGCTTCTTTTTATCCGAAAGTACCGAATAGGCCTCACTCACTTCTTTGAACCTCTTTTCATCCCCGCCTTTTTTATCAGGATGATACTTGTGCGCGAGTTTTCTAAAAGCTTTTTTGATGTCATCTTCAGTCGCCGACTTAGAAACACCCAATACATCGTAATAATTCTTCATAGAATTACTATAACTCCCTTCTTAAAATATCGCGTGCCCCGTAGCCATGCGAAGCATGTGGTACCGGGGTAATAATTTTTCATATTTCCATTATATGCGCGTCTATCATGAGCGCAACCCGCGCAAAATGCTAGAAAATGTTGAGAAGTACTAATCCTCCCACGACGACGAAGGCGCCCGCTCTTTTAATAAGTGGAATGTGCTCATTATCGCGAATATAAGCCAGAAGCGAGGTAACGAGAGGCGCGGCAGAACCGACAACTGCCGGTATAACGACACTTCCCGCATACTCTGTCGTCATAAAGAACGCCGTACCCCCTACAATGAGCAATAGCCCGCCGTGCCATGCATCCTGTGAGCTTCGATAGTGCATATCCTTCAGGCGCGGAAATGATCTGTAGATGACTCGGTAAGCGATCAATCCATATACCGCTAAGAATAGGTTCAGCCAGAAAAGAAATTCATACCATCGCATCTCCTTCATCACGATGTCAGAGAGCGCAAACCCTGCACCCCACAAAAGCATCGCGATAACCGCGAAATACACGGTGGAGTGACGGATTTTCCCACGCACGGTGCTGCGATCGACTGCAAGTAGTACGACGCCAATGATTATTACGATACAGGAGAGAAGCTTTGGCACGGATATTTCGAATCCGAGAAAGGCCATTCCCACAAGGATCGTTATAAGGGCACTGCTATTTCCGATAGGTGCAGCGACGCCAAACGGTCCGATAGCAAGGGCTTTTATGAATGATAGAAAGGCGACGGTGAAGAGAGCAGCGATAAGCGCCATAAGCGCGAGGAGAGGAATCGCGGGTAAAGAAAATCCGTAGGCGAGGGCAATCGGGAGAAATATCGCGAGTCCCAGGCATTGGATGACAAAGTTTGTGAGGTAGATGTTGCCTTTCTGGCCGCTTTTGCCAACAAAATAATCCCCCGCACCCCAAAAGATGAGGGTGACAAGACCGCCTAAGGTGGCGATGAAAATCATTTGGCGTCAGTTCCCTCTTGTTTTGGTGGCTCTTCTCCCGGCTTCGCATCACTTGCGGGAGGTGTTTGCTGATTCTTAGACATTGCTTCGCCGATGGAACTCATTGCAGTAGAAAGTGCTTCAGAGGCGGATTTTATAGCAGCAGCGTCAGAACCTGCGCGAGCGGATTTGAGAGCGTCAATTTTCTCCTGAACATTCTTTTTGATATCCTCGCTCACTTTGTCGCCATGTTCTTTGAGAGCCTTCTCGGCGGCATAGACTACTTGATCGGCGGCGTTTTGCGTCTCCACAAGCTCCTGCTTTTTCTTATCAGCCTCAGCGTTTACCTCGGCATCCTTTCTCATTTTCTCGACGTCTGCGTCGGATAGACCGGAAGAAGCTTCGATTCGTATTGATTGTTCCTTGCCGGACGATTTATCCCTCGCCTTTACTGAGAGTATGCCGTTTGCATCAATGTCAAAAGACACTTCGATCTGTGGCATTCCGCGCGGAGCCGGTGGAATGCCATCGAGGTTGAATCGCCCGAGCGATTTATTGTCCCCTGCCATAGGTCGCTCTCCCTGAACAATATGAATTTCTACTGATGGTTGATTATCTGATGCGGTGGAAAAGGTTTGCGAACGCGAGGTGGGGATAGTGGTATTGCGTTCGATGAGCTTGGTTGCGACTCCTCCCATGGTCTCAATACCGAGTGAGAGCGGAATAACATCGAGAAGCAGCACATCCTTCACATCACCCTGCAAAATGCCGCCCTGAATCGCAGCACCGATTGCCACGACCTCGTCGGGATTTACCGAGAGGTTCGGCTTCTTCTTGAAGAACTCTTCCACAGCCTTTTGCATCGCTGGCATGCGCGTTTGCCCTCCGACGAGCACGACTTCATTGATGTCCCCTACCTTAAATGGCGAGGTCTCCATCGCGCGCTTTGTGATAGTCATTGCGCGATCCAAAAATTCGCGAGAGAGCTCTTCGAGCTTGGCGCGGGTCATCTTAATCAGAAGGTGTTGTGGACCTGCCTCTGTCGAGGTGATAAATGGAATGTTGATCTCGGATTCAAGCGCGGTCGAGAGCTCTATCTTCGCCTTCTCCGCTGCCTCGTCGAGGCGTTGGCGTGCGAGAGGATCCTTGCTCACATCCACTCCCGATTCCTTTTTGAACTCATCGGCAATCCAGGTCATTATCTTCTGGTCGATGTCTTTGCCACCCAAGTGCGCGTCCCCGTCGGTGGAGCGTACTTCGATTACGTCATCACCCACTTCAAGTACTGAAATATCGAATGTGCCGCCTCCGAAATCGAACACCACGATCTTCTCATTTTTCTTTTTATTGAATCCATATGCGAGAGCGGCTGCGGTCGGCTCATTGATGATGCGCTTCACATCAAGTCCTGCGATCTTCCCCGCATCCTTGGTCGCCTGACGCTGTGCGTCGTTGAAGTACGCAGGCACAGTAATCACGGCTTCGGTAATCGTTTCTCCCAAGCGTGCCTCTGCATCGTGCTTCAATTTCTGGAGGATCATCGCCGAGAGCTCTTCAGGTCGATACCATTTGTCCGCCATCTTTACCTCGATGCCGCCATTTGCTGACTTCTGTGTCTCAAACGGCACAGCAGCACGATCTTTTTGCACCGCAGGCTCATCAAATGAGTGGCCGATGAATCGCTTGATCTGGTAGACAGTGTTTTTCGGGTTGGTAACAGCCTGACGCTTGGCAAGCAAGCCGACCAGTCGTTCACCCGTCTTTGAGGTAGCGACGGCCGAGGGGGTTGTGCGGGCGCCTTCAGCGTTTTCTATGATCTCAGGCTCACCGCTTCTGACTACGGCTATGGCGGAATTTGTGGTTCCCAGATCGATCCCGAGTATTTTCGACATATGATTGAAATTGAGACTTATAAGATTCCTGCTATTTATACTGCTACCTCATGCTTTTTGCAAAAGCCTAGGATTTCACGACGACCTGTGCTGGGCGCAGGACCTGAGTGCCTATGCGGTATCCGTAGCGCACTACTTTCGCTATCGTACCTGATTCGCCCGGTAGGTCAGCGTTTTCCTCGACAGCTTCATGGAGTGAATGGTCATACGCATCGCCAACATTTCCGAACCGCTCGACTCCGTTGCGCGACAATACATCGAGGATATGATTCCTAATTTGATCGATGCCACTTCTCCACTGCGGATCTACCGATTCCCACAAAGGACTTCCTGCTGCCATATCGAAGCCATCGAGCGCGGGAATGAGTTCTTCTACGAAGCCTTCTTTTGCTCGAGATGCCATGCGCTCTGCGCCTACCATCATTTCCTTTCGGGCATTCACAGAATCGGCCTTACATCGTTGCCAACCATCCAAATATTCCTGCCGCTCAACTTTGACTTTGGCGAGCTCGTCTTTCAGCTTCTTGAACTTCACCTGCGCAGCCCCTAAATCCCCGAGTTCCGCCTCGTCTTCGACGAGTCGAGACGGATCCTCCTCGGGTTCGAAATTAATGTCGTTAGCCTGTTCGTTTTCATTCATAAAGCGAGTATAGCAAAATGAGCTCGGTGATTCCATAAAACGAATCGCCTGCGGCGCATCAGGCGATTCACCGCACAATTAAGAATGACTATCGCTTGCTCCACTGTGGCGCTCGGCGGGCGGCTTTGAGGCCGAACTTCTTGCGTTCTTTGGCCCGAGGATCACGCTTGAGAAAGCCACGGACTTTGAGGTCTTTGCGCTGCTCTGGTACGAGCTCGGTAATAGCACGCGAGAGGCCGTGCCGTACTGCTTCTGCCTGCGCCTTGTGTCCCCCGCCGTTCACTTTTGCCGATACTGCGTAGGTGGCTCCGAGAATCTGGAGCGGGGAAAAAGCGGTCTTTACCATCTGTGCGAGTGGGAAATATTCCTCCGCGGTCTTTCCATTGACCACCATCGAAGCACTCTTTGATTCGGTGATGCGTACGCGTGCGGTCGCAGTCTTTCTGCGGCCGATCCCTTCTGTGTATACTTTATCTTTTGCCATGTTAGAGATTCTTAGCGAGTTTCGAGCTTAGGAGCTCTTACACCCAGCACCTTTCGCGCCAAGCATGCTGTTTGAAAGTGGATGGTACTTCTTTATTCGATTTTTATCAAGATGGTTCATAAAGAGATAAAAGGTGCTGGGTAAGTATTGTTTAGAATATAATCGTTCGCTTCGTTCCGATTCTACTCGACAATACTTAAACTCTTCATTCGTGCCGTGTGCATCGTGTTGCGAGGAAGCATACGAGCGACGGCGCGGCGGATAGCTTCACCATGGCCTTTGCGTGCAGAGAGTGACGCGAGGCTCTCGCGTCTAAGGCCACCCGGGAATCCTGAGTAAGCCGTATATACCTTTTGTGTTCGCTTGCGCTCACGAATATACATTTTGCCGGCATTCGTAATCGTGACTTTCACGCCAGAACTTTTGTTCGGCGTGTAATCAGCGCGCATTTTGCCCATAAGCGCCTTTGCAGCTTCAGAAGCGACGCGACCCAGCGTGCGCCCTGCAGCATCTATCGCGTGTGTCTTTTCGGTAGTAGTCATACCCGGTTAGTACAATTTCGAATAATTC
>CAZFMA010000084.1:0-7426 GCA_964520015.1 uncultured Candidatus Saccharibacteria bacterium | reverse complement strand
AAAATCGGAATCATGGAGAGGAGTGTGATCGCTCCTCCGATATACAAAATCCAGACCGGCCCCCACAGCGTACCCATAATAAATATACCCGCAATCGCCGGCGCAAGCGCAATCAAAACTTCCCATAAGATCGAGGGTCTTTTCATTCTCTCTGCGGCTGCTTCCACTTCGTAGGGAATCCAATAGAAAGCACGATAAAAGCCCATGGAGAGAGCAAAAACCGCGATCGCCGCGCCACTCGATGCAGTATTCCAAAATCCTTCAAACGTCGCTCCGAGCGTAACAAAGCCCACGGCGATAAGGAGCGTGCCGAAAAGTAGCATCCTCCGCGCGCCTCCGCGCAGCCACCGTGCGGCAAAGGGAGTCGCAAGAGCGTGAATCATCTGAGAAAGAGCGTAGAGAAGCGCTGTGCGCGCAAGGGCATCTCCCAAGGTTGATTCAACGTAGTAGAAATATTGAAATACAAAAATCCACGCAAAGATATTCACACCCGCAAGAGCGAAGCGCAAAAGAAAGCGGTGAGAGGCAAGCGCGCGCATATATCTCATACATTATGAATGACTTTCGAACTTCCCTTCCGAATGCGTGTGGATATGTAGAGAATCACGCTATAAAAAGGAAAAGCGGCTCATAGTCGGTGAGCCGCAGCCGCCTTCGAGAGAGTCGTGTCGAAGGTCACGTTGGAGGGTGCTGTCCTCCCTTCAGATGCCTTGGCCCTCCGTGTTAAAGGTGTAGGGCGGTTTCGCGGAGCTGTCCTTTGGCGGGACGGGGGGGGAGGAGACGACTTAGGAACGTCGCCGTCGCCGATTCGCTCCATCACCTTGCGGAAGGTGCCAGCGAAATAGTGGGTGTCGTCAGGTAGTGCGATCTCGACAACAGTTATGGTGTCGATGGTGCCGTTCCGCTTGTGGAAGCCAGGGAACACACCGACCACCCGTTTGATGACGAAGGGGATAGAGCCGGTCGGCCCGCATACCCACTCGCCAGTCACGGGGTTCTTGATATTGTTGTAGACTTTCCACACTTTCGCACCGGCTGCGAAGTCGCCGTTGAGGTTCGCCACGACAACGTCGAGCATCTGCTCGTCGGTGTCGCAGACCTGCAACGCCTGCACGTAGACGACGTCGAGGTGCAGGGCATCGAATTCCTGTGACTCGACCGAAGCGGCTGCCGGAACCGTTCGGTACGCCGAGGCGACGTAATAGATCACCGCGGGATTCTCCGGGTTATGCGCCTTCGTGACGTAGAGGGTCCGCACGATACCTTCGGCCAGCTCGATGTCTTCGATGGGCATGATCATTTTCGTTGGCACGAGGGGAATCTTGCCGTAGACGCAGAGCGGGTTGCCACTCTGGTTGAGTGTGCTGGCGTAGATGCTGAATCGACGGCGAAGCACCTCTGGACCGCCAGTCGCCCCGCCGTTCAGAATGTCGATCAGATGGTCCTTTTCGTAACAGCCGAACGTGTGAAGGACCGTCTCCTTCCCCTCGACGCGATCTTCAGCCTTCGCTAGACCGGAGAGGCCGAGAAGCGCGGCCGTAGCTGTCGCCGCGAGAACTCGCACGTAGTTCCTGGTCATGACCACCTCGTTGGTTGGACGGAACGCAGAAGCGTCGTCGCAGTTGTTTAGTAAGTCAAGGAGCTGGACTCGGAAAAGAACGTCCGGAGAGGAGGTCCGTTTCCCGAGACCAGCTCGTTACCGTAATTCAAATGTGCTCTCTTTGTAGTCTTTGTCAAGCAATAAATAGTCTCCAACGTCAAACGACCCCTTTCGGGGCCGTTTGATGTGAGTTAACTAGGGAGTTACCAGCTTCTTCCGCCGCCACCTCCTCCGTTACCTCCTCGTCCGCCTCCGTAGCCGCCGCGATCACTGCCGCCACGAAAGTCGCGTCGCGGGCGATCCTCCATTGGGCGCGCCTCATTGACTGTGAGTGAGCGTCCGCCAAAGTCCTTCCCGTTCCACATCTCAATCGCCTTCTGTGCTTCCTCATCGGAAGCCATTTCCACGAAACCGAAACCCTTCGAGCGGCCGCTCATCTTGTCCATGATGATGACGGCAGACTCGACGGCTCCAGCTTGCGCGAAAGCGTCTTTGAGCTCTGTATCGGTCGTGCTGTAGGGCAGCCCGCCGACGTATAGCTTCTTTGCCATGATTCTTTTTTTGCTTGCCCCGTAGCAAATACCTCTGAAGTACCGAGCGTCAACGAAATCTACTCCGTGTCGTCGCGGTCATGAGTGTATCAATAACTCCTTCTTTTCGTATTTTGCTACTGGAGTGTTTCCTCTAAATAATGTAAACCAACCTTTCCACGTCCACTTAAAAAATGAAAGTATGGAAAACTTACATTCGCCGCCATCCTAGCGCATCCAGCGGATTAATCAAATGCGCCGCGCACTGTCCAGGGTATGAAATGGGGAAAATATGTGCACAACGCCAGAATATGGCTATGATGCTGCTCCAAATCGCTTTCCTATGGCAGCAAACTTCTCCACAGCTTTTTCAATATCCTCCTCTGTATGCGCCGCTGAGATCTGTACGCGGATGCGTGCCTTACCTTTTGGGACGACAGGGAAAGCGAAGCCGATGACGTAAATCCCCTCTTCAAAAAGCGCTTTCGCCATCTCCAATGCCTTCTTTTCATCGCCGAGCATGATGGGAGTGATCGGATGCTGCGCGTCGGAAACGGCAAAACCATTCTTGCGCATAAGCTCACGGAAATATTTTGTATTGCTCCACAGAGTCTCACGAATTTCCGGATGTGACTTTAAATAATCAATTACAAAAAGTGATGTGCCCGTGACCGCGGTGTCGAGTGAATTTGAAAAGAGATATGTACGCGAACGATTGCGCAAATATTCCGCCGCCTCTTTGCGCGTCGCTGTAAACGCTCCGCCCGCGCCTCCAAGTGCTTTGCCGAAGGTGCCGGTGATAAAATCCACTCGGCCGACGACTCCACATGCCTCTGGCGTGCCGCCTCCTTTGTCCCCCATCACTCCTGTCGCATGGGCATCATCCACCATCACGAGCGCGTCGTACTTCTCGGCAAGATCACAAATTTCTTTGAGAGGTGCAATATCACCATCCATGCTGTAGACCCCGTCGGTCGCAATAACCCGCAAGCGCTTCCCTGACGTCGCCTTCAATTTCTCTTCCAAGTCCGCCATATCCATATGCTTGTACACATGCCGCTCGGATTTGGTAAGTCGGATGGCATCTATAACGCTGGCGTGATTTAATTCGTCACTAATGATCGCATCCTGATCTCCAAAGAATGTCTGGAAAAGCCCGACGTTTGCCATAAAGCAGGAAGAGTAGAGAACTGCATCTTCCGTGCCAACGAGTTCTGCAACTGCGCGTTCAAGATCTTTGTGTACCGTCTGGGTACCGCAGATAAATCGTACCGACGCGAGCCCGTAGCCCCATTTTGAAACCGCTTCTTCCGACGCATCCTTCAAAAGCTCAGTCCCCGAGAGTCCGAGGTAATTGTTCGCACAGAAATTCAAATACTTTTTTCCACCGACCGTGATCTCCCGCCCCTGCGCAGACTCCAGTATGCGCTCCTGCTTATACGTCCCGTTTTCTCTCGCCGCCGCGAGCTCTCCCTCCAGAATGGACTTTAAGCTTGTGTACATATTCTGCCTACAAATGTGAACATTTCTTTCGGAACGAACATCGCGTAGGTCTCTTTGTGACCTCTTGTCTCCGCCTTGCGTCGCGCAGCCTTCAAAGTTTTTCCATCACCGACTACAGTAACTCCATCTCTAAGCAGCGTGACCCAGGAACCCTTGTATTTCTTATATGTTTGTGTCCAGCCACCATTCACAGAGGTAACCATATCATATCTGCTCACTTTTTGCCGGGATGCGTTATGAACATATTGCGATATGTATTACACGTTTTATTTCCCCCATATGCACATTCTGAACATTCCCATTCCGTAGCGATAGCTTACAATTGGGAATATGGGAAAGATGGAACAAGGGTCCAAACAAAGGAGGCGGAAACAATATGTTCGTCAGACCGTTCTCGGCATAATCGGTACCGCAGGAGTACTTGCGGTCGGGATGGTCACACCAAATATATTCCAAGTACTTCCGCATATCATGGGCAAGCAGCGGTACAAACTCGCCTTTCAGACGAAGACCGCAATCGGCCGTCTGGTCGTCAAAGGACACATACGATTTGTCAGCAGAAATGGAAAGAAACATATCGAGATAACCGATGCGGGTAGACGCGCCCTCGCGCTCGAAGAGGCAAAAGCCGCACGGCTTGCGAGTACGAAACGGCGATGGGACAAACGATACCGCATGGTCATCTTCGATATCCCCGAGCGACGCCGAGGTGTGCGCGAACGCCTGCGTCGCCTTATGCACGAATGCGGATTCCTTCGTATTCAAGATAGTGTATGGCTCTCCCCTTATGATTGCGAAGAGCTGATCGCGCTCATCAAAGCGGAGCTCCGCATCGGAAAGGATGTGCTCTACGTCATTGCGGATTCGATCGAAAACGACGCATGGATCAAGAAACACTTCTCTCTCGTCTAATTTCCTATCTTCCCTGTTTGTAGCTATAGCTTACGAATGGGAATATACAGTTATAGATGATGCTAGACCTATCGACCTACGTCAATCGATCAATAATCTGTCAACTGAATAACCAACCCTACCCACTGATTTTGAAAACTATCTTCGGGTTCTCGTTCATCGCCTTTTCGAAACTTTCGGGAGTGAATGATTTGAAATCGTAGATGGTTCCCTTTCCTTCTTTCATAATCACGTTCCAAATCGCATCTTGAATGCCGTTGGTTTTATCAGAGAGCATGCGCTGGGCGATTTGCCACGTACTAAAAATGCGTCGGCCGATAATGCCGTGAAGGGTAAGTCCACGGACAATAACAGTGCGAGAAAAATTTGGGATGGTCACATCGCCGTCCTTGATCCCGAAGGCAATGACGTGTCCCCCACGACGCGTGCTCTGAATACAGTTGTTGAGAGAGGATGAGGGGCCGGCCATCTCCATCGAGATATCGACGCCCTTGCCATAGGTAAGTTCCATAATGCGATCGATAACTTCGGGGTCGGCATCCCATTCATTCTGTTTCTCCTTCTTCGAGATGAGGATGGTCTCGTGGGCGCCAAGCTTTTTCGCCATTTCCAAATTCGCGGGATTCACATCGACGGCAATGATTTTTACCGCGCCGAAATTTCGGGCAAGGAGAATCGCAAACATGCCAATAGGGCCGCAGCCCAAGATTGCGACGCGCTGTCCTCGGAAATCCGTAACCGTGCATGCGTGCACTGCATTTCCAAAGGGATCGTAGATAGCGGCGATTTCGGGTCGCACGCGACTTTCATCAACCGCCCAGAGATTTTTTGCCGGGACCTTTACGTACTCTGCGAAAATGCCGTCGATCGAGATCCCCAGAATTGCTTCGTTGAGGCACACATGCTCCTCGCCGAGACGGCATTGGTAGCAGCGGCCACACGTCACATGCGAGTCCCCTGACACCAAGCTCCCAACTTCGATCTTCGCGCGGTTTCTTTTGTCCGGATCGTAATACAGGCGCTCTACCATCGAGCCTGCCTCGATGATCTCTCCTACAAATTCATGGCCGTTGATGCGAAGGGTCTTCCCCTCTTTTGTGAGCGATGTGTGCAGCATTTCTTTAAAGGCATTCCGGTACCACAATCCGCGATCGGAACCACACACACCGGCATAGCGCATCTTGAGGATGACAGCGAGCGCATCTTCAGAATTCTTTGCCTCATCCAGTGTCGGCATCGGCACATCGCGCATCACAAACCCACGGCTTTTCTCCCATCCATCCTTTTCGGTATCAAATGTAAGAGCCTTCACTGTTTTCGCACCCATAATGCTTCAGATTAGCAGTTTTTAACGACTCGTGCCAGAGACGGGAGAACACTATTCGTTGTCGCTATTGCTCCTATCAATTCTGATGCCGGCAAAATATTTCCCTGGGAATTGTCCATCTTCGTCCAGTATCCGCATCAATTCCGCGCGCACGGACGCATTGAGGCTTTCAAACGGTAGACTGCTCCATCGCTGAATGTTCTCGTCTATATTCCATCCCTGCATCGCGAGATACGTTCTCTGTTTGTCGGCAATTCGTATTCCTCGCAAGAGAGCAAGCTTCTGACCTAGAGCTAATTTATCCCATTGCACTTGTGCATTATGTTGATGTATCTCAACAACTTCAGCCCATTCCCCATCCCTCCTCCACGGCGGACCCTCCCGTCCTTCGATGATCATAATACAGAAAGCATATCAGCAATGCTTCCTTTTGCCACCGTACCTCTACGGTCATAAAAAAGCTCGCCCCTCCTGCGCGGGCTGGAGGGGCGGCTGATGATCAGGTGCGACCGGCGGCGGATCGGGGCATTTCGGACCCAACAAATGAATCCGGAGTTCGAGCGGCTCAATCATGTCCGCGTAGAACTTATAGTCGAGCCCTTCCCCGTCCGCGACCTTGACCGCAAAGGTCACGAGGTATCGAAGCCCCTCGCAGGTCAGCGGCGCGCGCGCATCGTTGGCGTCGAGGTAAGTCAGGTCGGAGATACTGACCCCGTCGGACTCGACGTAGAAGAGCGTCTCGCCAATCAGATAGGCCATTTCTTCCGCCGGCCGCGCCTGATCGAACCCGTCGAGGGCCGACTGCGCCTTCAGCGTCGGGGCATAGTAAAGGTACCCCGCAAACGCTGCCCCGCAGAGGGTAACAATGGCGGCCACGAGCAGAAAAATTGTCCCGCCCAGCGAGTCTTGTGAACGGATTGCATGCTGAGCCATCGTATAGCCCTCCACTGGTTTCTGCCGATAAAACTATACCTATTTATTGAATTTTTGGCAAGGGCGATGGTGGAGACTTGGAGGGATGGATTTATCTACTCACCACAATAACGAGCAATATGACGGCGATAAAAAATAGCAAATAGTGAATACCCGACACCCATGTGAGGCGCATATATACCGCCGCGATCCAATGCTGTACCCCAAAGCGCTGGATGTAATTCGGGAGTTCTTCTTTAGACCACGTGACGAGGAATCGAAGTTTCCGGTCATCGCGAGGCAGCTGTGCCCACAAGCCCTTTTCTTCAAGCATGCGCTTCAACATATTTGCGCGGCGCGAGAAGAATTTGTAGCGCGTCGAAGTGAGTGGCCACAGGAGGGCGACACCAAAGCCAGTGCCATACACATCGGTGAGAAAGTGAAGCATGCTGCCAAGAAGAAACAACGTGCCGAAGAACGGTGAAAACGTATATATAAATATGCCGGCTAAGATAAAAAGAATCGGGTAATGCAAAGTGGATCTATGATCTCGGAGTTTCTCCGCATGTGAGGCAACGACTCCATCTGCAAAAAACTCTGGCAGGGCATCAATGTCCGGTATCATGGCAAAGAGTACTCCAA
>CAZFMA010000083.1:0-11634 GCA_964520015.1 uncultured Candidatus Saccharibacteria bacterium | reverse complement strand
TTTAAGAATTATTCCGTCACTTCCGTTTTGTTGTTTTCTTTTTTGTATTTCTAAGTCCATAGTTTCAAGATCTTCAGGTAATACAAAACCGGCAAGTTCATCTAAGTTTTGTTTCCCGGCTCCCCAATGTAATTTTTTATCACTTCCCGGGGATATTTTTAACCATGTATCTTTATCTTCTATGTTATCATCAGGAATAATAACTAGCTCGCCATCTATGATTTTCATTGCTAAAGAATTTGCACCAGCCAACAAGCTCATTAATTTTTCTTGTTCGGTACTAATAAAATAAGTTTTTAAATTAAATATTTTGGCTTGGTCTGGTGCTATGAATTCCTCAACTCTTTCTTCATTTCCATTGCCAACTTTTGTAAGACCCCAACCAAAAATTTCAGCCACAATTTCATTATTAGCTATAAATTCATCCAATTCATGCATCTTTATTCTTACTTCTTCGGGAATTACTAAAATTTTTTCTCCCAACTTGATTCGTTCTTCTTTGGGAGAAGATATAGAGGCTTCTATTGCTCTCTCGGGATTAGGAGCTGAATTTTCTGAAATTGTTTCCATAATTTTATTTTACCATTTTTATATTTCTTTTCCCATAGCCCGTCAAAATTCCAAAATGCCCGCCCCGCATTCCTCCCGCACCCTCCTGCGGGGCGGAAACCCGAATCCCGCCGAATTCAAAAAGCATTAGTCGAGCAAAAGCAAAACCTTTCCTCCCGCACATTTTGCTTTGCTTTTGCTCGTCCATATTTGCATTGGTATTGCGTGCCTCGCTTTTCTTCTTTGGAGAAAGGGCGTATCACGCCTGCCCGCCTTTGGCGGGCGCGAGGCACGCTGGATATTTTCATGAATTTTTGATAAAGTAAGTTCGAGCGGAGTTATAAAGAGACACAAATTTTAAAAATGGCCGGCCCGGTCCTCAATGGGGCCGGGCCGAGTGTTGTGCCGGAGCGTCCGGCTGTTACTAACAGCGGGCTCTTAGGTAATCCCATAGGGATTTACCCATAAGCCCGATGGAGCTCCACACGAGCAGGTAGCCACCAAAGTGAATCGCATCCCACCCCAATGCGTGGCCCGCGAGGATACCAACGGCGCCCGCGAACTGAAGGAACGTCTTCAATTTGGCCGCACCGGTTGTGTCGACATTCGGTAACGCCGCTCGGACGAGGAGGTATCCTCCGACCATGATGAGAAGGGCCCCGTTGTAAGGCCAGTCGTACCAGATAAGCCCCTCAGCCCGATAGATCGCATACAACAGCGCGATCCCAAAGAGCCAATCGGTATACTGGTCGTAGCGTTTCCCCAACACGGTCGACCAATTGAATCTTTTCGCAAGATATCCGTCGAGCGCATCGCTGACCGCGCCGACGAGTGTGAGTACGAATACCAAGATGGGGGTATCGGACCACGTGAAAATTCCGATAGTGCACACGACTCGGAGTGTCGTTAACACGTTCGGGATTTGACGCCAAACACGCGAAAACCTCCCAGTGCACAAGGCGGGAGGTTTACGTGTCAAAATAGACATGACTTCCTCCCTCAGTTCAATGCGGATGATTCCGCCAGCACCCAGCCTAATGGAGGTCGGAGATGTGTCAAGGAATCAAAGCCCCAGGGTATAAGTCATCGCGCCGCCGCTCTGGGCGAGCCACTTTGAAGTGTCGAGCTTGACCTCGCGGGATTTGCCGAGCTCTTTGTATTTAATTGAATTGTTTTTAAGTGCGTAATCGAAAATGTTTTTTGTTATTTCCACATCCTTAAGGCAGTATGCGCGCACCTTTTCTACTTCGCCCGCTCTCCACCACTGAAGTGATTGCGCGCCATTGCCTGATTTATTTTCACCAAGCGTGGCTTCCGCAATAGCGTCGAGCTTTAGCCGGCGGCCGAGTGATGTGTGCACCTCCTTCATCAGGTCCAGGCTTTTTATTTTCGTGAGATCTCCCGGGTAATATTTGTTCAAGAGAGGAATATCAAAATGATCAGAATTGTAGCCGACGAGAATATCCGTACGTTCTAGAATGTTCCACAATTGGTGAAGTTCGTGTTCAAGATAGCTTGAATAGGTATTGGTCTCTGAATCATGAATACACACGAGAGCGATCGTAAGGTCTGCCGGATTTGATGAGCCGATATCATTCATCCAATTTGCAGTCTCGATATCAAACACAACGGTTCTCATAGGTGCTCTATGTTCTCTCTTATCCGAGCGAAGAGAACAAATGTTCTGTAATGCGATCGGCAGGAAGCGTTATTTCATTTCCACTCGCTAAATTCTTAATGGTGTAACGGCCCGAGTCTCTCTCTTTTGCGCCGACCGCGATTACGAACGGCACTTTCATCTTGTCTGCTTGTCTGATTTGGTCACCAATGCGTTTTTCGGAGAAATTAACCGCTACGGTCACATCTTCGCGGCGCAGGGCTTGCGCGACCTGCACGGCGTGCGAAGTCGCTTCTGGCTCCACGATGCAAATCATGAGTTCGGTCGAAGGAGAGAAGGTGGGCAAGAGATTGTGAGTCTCGAGAAAGTCGCGAGCGGTTACATCGCCCATGGCAAAACCGACCGCGGGAATAGAATCGCCTCCGAAAAGCGAGAGTAGATTATCATAGCGACCTCCGCCGAAAAGCGAGCGTCTGTTGCTTTCGTCGGTGTCAAATACTTCGAAGACCATACCCGTGTAGTAATCGAAGCCGCGCGTTATTTTTGTATCGACCACCATATTGCGCACGCCCATGTGCTCAAGGGTCGTGCGAAGTTCCTCCAGGTACGCGGTCGAGGTCGTGAGATCGAGCTGTTCGACAATCTTTTTTGCTTTTGATTCGTTTGTCAGTTTGGCGAGTTGTTTCTCAAAATCTTCAATTTTGGCACGACGATCCAAAAGACGCGTGACTTCTGCTCGCGAATCGGCCGGAATATCTACGCCATCATAAATTGTCTCCAGAATGCGTCGATCAGACACTCGTATTTCAAAATTGCGCTCATCGGCGCCCATCGATCGCATGATGCCGTGCGCGATCGCTATGATTTCTGCATCGGCTTCCACCCCCTCGACGCCGACAATGTCGGCATTCAGCTGCCAGTGCTCACGCAGACGCCCCTTCTGCGGGCGCTCATAGCGAAATACATTCGCAATCGTATACCAACGTGCAGGGAGAGGAATTTCCCGCTGCCGAGCCGCGATCATACGTGCAAACGTCGGGGTCATTTCGGGACGCAGCGTTACTTCCCGACCACCGCGATCGGTGAAGGTGTAGGTCTGGCCGTTGACGATCTCTTCGCTGGTTTTGGAGCGGTAGAGTTCAGCCGGCTCAAGAACGGACGCGTTGTATTCTTCGTATCCGAAAAGTTCACACACCCGTTCCATGTGCTCAAAAATGTAACGCTGAATAAATTGGTCTTCAGGATAGAAGTCTCGAACCCCCTTATAATTTTCTGTTGAGAGTTTTTCGCGTTTGGCCATGAGAGGTATAGTATCGTGTATGGCGTATCGTGTATAGAGTATGGAAACACAGGTAATTATTAGAGAGTCGAAGCCCTGTATGGGTCAGGGGCTTTTTGCAGCACGCGATATTCATAACGGAGATTTTATCCTCGAATACACGGGTAAAAAAGTTCCGACGCCGTATGCGGACACCCTGAAGTCGAGGTACTTGTTTGAAATCGACGAAGAGTGGACCATTGATGGCTCGCCTTTATCGAACACAGCGCGATACATCAATCACTCGTGTGAGCCGAACACCGTGGCGAGAATAAAAGATGGCCGTATCATGATATACGCGCAAAAGAACATTACAAAAGGAGAGGAGATAACGATCGATTACGACACCGAGTATTTCGATGAGTTCATTCAACCAATTGGATGCAAGTGCAGCGCCGCAAAACATCACTAATCGCTGTTAGAATTGCAAGACTATGCAAGACTATATGAGCGTCTGGATGTAGTATCCTATGCCGTACGCCATGATCGCGGCCACGCCGCCTATGATGAGCATCTCAACGCCCGCGATTAGAAAATGCTTTTTTATGACGAAAGAGCGCGCCGCGCCTACCAAAAAGAGCGAAACTGCGGTGGCAATCGAAGAGATCCAGAACATATGCTCGACCGTGTTTTCGTAGAAAAAGGGAATAAGAGGCAGAGCGCCGGCAATGACAAATGCAATGAAGGTCGCAGTACCATCAGCGAAAGCACTTCGGTGCATATTTCGTGCCTCTTCGAGAGATTGCTCCGAACGTGTAGAGAGGTATTTCGAGGCGCCCATGGAAAATCCGTCCGCTATTAGATTTGCGATTCCAAGTATGATGACCACAATAGATGAGAGATTCGCGCCTGCTGCTGCGGCGATAACGGCGAACGTTGTGATTATGCCGTCGTTTGCCCCGTATACGATGTCGCCTATATAGTGCTCAATTATTTTCTTGAACCGAGTAGGCATGATACAGAGTGTACCACTACTCTTGCCGTATGTGCCATCTCGCACTATACTTTCGGAATGAATCCCGTTAGAAGTTACGGAAGTTCTGATAGGGATACTATGTTAAAAAGTGTTTCAATAGTCGAATTTTTATTAAACGATATAATCGGGTCGGAAGCGCACGCTTCTTACTTCTAACGGGATGAAAAAAGGAATGATGATTTTCTGGCTCGTTATTCTCGCGCTCATTGTCGCGGGCCTCGGTTCATCGATGTTTATCAAAGCGCAACCGGGCACATTCGATACGTTTGCGCAGTGTCTGAAGGACAAGGGCGTCGTTTTCTACGGCGCGTTTTGGTGCCCACATTGTCAGAACACCAAAGCGATGTTCGGTAATTCTGCCAAGCTTCTGCCGTATGTAGAGTGCTCAACTCCCGACGGAAAGGGTCAAACACAGATTTGTATAGATAAAGAGATTAAAAATTATCCTACCTGGACGTTCCCGAATGCAACAACGACGCTGACGGGTGAACACACCTTGCAAGAACTGTCACAAGCGAGCGAGTGCCCGCTACCGCAGTAGCCATGCCTGTTGAGACGATCAATCACACTCTTGCGCTCGGAGTGATCGCATTGCAGGTAGGCACCATAGCACTACTCGCATCTTTTCTGCTTCGTGACAGATTACCAAATCTCGAATGGAAGCGGGCGCTTCTCCAAAAGTGGGGTCTCTGGATCGGATTTGCGCTTACTCTTTCGGGTTCATTGCTTACGCTTTTCTATTCCGAAATTGTAGGATTTCCGCCGTGTCCACTTTGTTGGTGGCAAAGAATTTTTCTCTACCCGCAGGTCGTACTCTTCGGGGTTGCACTCTGGAGGCGAGATCGCAACATCGCGATATATTCAATTGTACTCTCGGCTCTCGGTTTTGGTGTAGCTCTCTATCATCATGCACTGCAAGTACTTCCTTCGGGCTCGCTACCGTGTCCGGCAGAAGGAACTGTAAGTTGCGCGCAGCGCTTCGTCTTCGAATTTGGCTACATCACATTCCCGTTCATGGGTGCGACACTCTTTGCGTTTCTTATGGTTTTGATGCTCTTCGTCCGCAA
The DNA here is from genome assembly GCA_964520015.1 of uncultured Candidatus Saccharibacteria bacterium. Taxonomy (GTDB): domain Bacteria; phylum Patescibacteriota; class Minisyncoccia; order Phycocordibacterales; family UBA2100; genus UBA10103. The sequence continues at coordinate 6,106 of CAZFMA010000083.1, read as the reverse complement.
AAGGAACTAAAGTATTTTACAAAATATTGACAAATTGGAGTTCGAATGGCATTATCTCGAGTAGAGAAGGAGAATAGATCAAGGAAAATGGCCATGAACAGAGTACTAGTAGTAGTTGTGCGAGACATCATGGCCGCGCGGATCACTCTGCCGGTCATCATGAAGTTGCGCGGTCTCGGCTTTGAGATCGTCGTGATCGCTGAAGGGAAAGCGATCGGAATCATCGAGGCTGCCGGATTGTCGATCGCTGAGCGCGGCGATGACACGATGACGTCGTTCGCCGCGGCGAAGGGCGATCCCAAAGCCCGGCTTTCGCAATTGAAGCCTGCCTTCGTCTGGGTGGGAACTTCATCTCCCGCTAATTGGGAGATAGAAATCGGGCTTGCGGCGCAGGCTCTCGGCATCCCGGTTGTCGCGGTCAGCGACATCTGGGGTGGGCTCAGCCGACTTCGGCCGCCTCTCGTGCCCGATCTCGCGCTTGTCATCGATGAAGACGAGGCGACACGGGTCGTCGCCGAAGGAAAGGCAAAGGCTGCTCGCGTAATCGGGGACATCGCGTCGGCAAATGCGAGGGTACCTCACACGCGAGAAGCGCGGGAACTTCGGGAACTGTGCACCGAGCAGGAAACGGTGCTCATTGTCCCGGACGCGCCCGCAAATGTGCTGGAGATCGTTGAATTCACCGTGAGAAGCATCGAGCTCAGCGCTCGTCGTGAATTCACGGTCATTCCTCGACTCATTCATCCCAAGGTTGCCGATTACCCCGGGGTGAGCGAGATCGTGGTCGACGCGAACGCTTTGCTCAGTCGCGTGAACGTACGGTACTTCAACGAAATCGGCGTCGACGCGATCGCGGTACGTGCGCGATACACGGTGACGAGCTATTCCACGCCTGGCCGAATTGCCGTGCACAACAGGCGTCGGTCAATCTCCGTGCAGGGACCCGTCTCGAAAGCCCTTCTCCAGGAGGAGACGGGTTCCGACGAGTTCCCGCTCGTTCGCATCGGGGCAGTCGCAGAAATGCGGGAGCCTCGAGCGATCGACGGCTTCGCGTGGCCGCAGATCGAGGATACTGCTCAAGCGTGGGCGAGCGGGGCGCGCTACGACCCCCTGCGGGCCATTGCGGCCCTCAAAGAATTCAAACTCATCTGAGCCTCGGCCCCGCCCACGTGCGGGGCCATCTCTATAACACCGGCTCGTGATTGCCCCGCTTGAAGAAATGTCCCTCGAGCGAATATCGATCGTAGCCATGAAGGAATAGTGCAATCGCGAGACCAAAGAGAATACCATGCGGCCATATCATTTCTTGGAAATACAAAAGTGAAAGAGTGAGCCAGAAAGCTAAGAACAAAAGCGTCCAACGGATAGCGATACCAAAGACGAGCATCAGTCCCGCGAGGAATTCGATGATGAGCGCGCCCAAAACTACAAAAAGAGGGTCGAAGGGGAAGAATCGAGTCAGGTCGTTTTGCACAACCACTTCGAGTGCTAGGTTGCTGTGAATAAATTTTGCATAGATCGATGCCCACAAAACGCCCCAGCCGAAGCAGATGCGCAATAGCGGGAATGCGAGATGTTCAAGTGAGTGAAAGGCGTGCGATGAGCGCCTGTGGCGAAGAGAATCCAGCGACCACATACCGCTCCCCAAGAGTGCAGTGAGCGTGAACGCTCCAAGAAAGTCGGTGTATGTAAGGACGTACGGTCCAAGCACCAAAAAAGAATACGCATACAAAGCAAGCAGACAATAAGAAACCGATCGTGTGAAAAGCCCAAGAATAAGAAGTATACCGGCAGCGCCGAGGCCATATGCGGCAAGCGTTGTCGCACTTCCAAAGAGGGATGATAAGAGTAATTCAGATCCGTAGATATTTCCGCTATACGCAAACGCAAGAATAGAGAGGCCGGTCGCTACGCGCGCAATGGGGAGCGCGTACCGTTTGAGCGCAAACAAGCCTGGGTCGAGTTGCTTTTCCAATAGATGGAAGAAGGATACTGCGATAATCGTTGAAAATACGACTACTGACACAAATCCCCAAAATAAAAACTCAAATTCGTTGCCGATAATGGCAGAGAAGGGGTTTGGTGAAGTGGTGGACATGGCTTGACCCACGCTTTCGGCGCTGAGGACGTACACCTCATGCGCCGAGGAGAACGAGGGGATCAGTGCGAGCGCGAGAAGGGCGATTTTAACCATGTTTTATCATGTATTTCTCTATGTCTGCAATTGTACCACCGACTTTCTTGCCAGGGTTAAAAATATTCAACGGATCGAATATTTGTTTTACTTCGGCAAAGAGCTCTATCATTCGAGGTGAAAACATAAGGGGAAGATACGGAGTGCGGATAATTCCATCGTTGTGCTCTCCTGTAATCGAACCATGATATTTTCCGACGAGTTCATAGACTTTTGGTGAAAGCTCCAAAATTTCCCGATGATCAACGCGGCGTCCCAGATTCATGAGCGGAATGATATGGAAATTTCCATCGCCGATGTGTCCCGCCATTGTATATAAAAGCTTGTATTTTGAGAGCAATGCTTCCAATTCAGGGAGGAAACGGGGGTAATCGCTCGGATGGACGACGACGTCATCAATAAATGGCGCCGCGTAGAGGCCACGCAGATTCTTACGCAGGAGCGCAAAGCTCTCGCGACGGATGGTCCAGTATTTTGCTGCGGCAGCTTCGGAGCGCGCGATTTTTGTTCGCACAGCCAGACCCCCGAGTGCATCACGTGCCTCTTCGGCTTTTTGCTGCGCATCATAGGCCGTGTCCTCGGCAAACTCTGCCATCAGGACGAGCTTCGGTACGCGCGATGTCGCGACGAGCAACATCTCCGGAAGAAAAGAAAGACCGAGCGTAATCATCCTCCAGACACCGAAATGTGAAATGATCTGAGGAATAAATTTCACTGCCAGTTTAAACGTTTGGTCATCATATGATTCGAATGATTCGGGTCTGAATTTTAGCACGCGCTCCACTATCGTAGGCAGGATACTTATATCGGAAAGGAAAACGACAAGCATTGCGCGATGTTCTTTTGGTTTTATGAGTCCGAGGGTTGCTTCCGTGACGAGCGCGAGCGTGCCTTGGGAACCAACCACGAGCGGGGACAGGTCGAAAGTGTTGTGCTTTTTGTCGAAGACATTCCACAGCGCATAGCCCGCCGAGTTTTTGGTGACATTAGGGCGTGCCGCCTCTATTTCTCTCGCATGAGTTTTAAGAAGCGCGTTGATCTCGCGGTATATTTTCCCTTCCAAATTTTGCTGCGCTTCTTTTGCAGCGACTTCGCTCATTGAAAGGGGCCTGAATGTTGCTTGAGTTCCGTCGGAGAGCACAACATCCAGGGCGCGGACATACCGTTCGGTTTTACCGTAGAGAAGGGTAAGCTCGCCACCGGAATTATTGGCTACCATACCTCCAATAGCGCAGATCTCGCGGGAAGCGGGGTAGGAAGGAAGGATCATGCCCCTCTTTGCAAGCGTGGCCTTCTCAAAGTCTCGGTAATACACACCCGGTTCGGACACCGCGTAGTCGTTGCCGATCTCACCCATCTGGTTCATATATTTTGTGAAGACGAGCGAAATAGAGTCAGTTAAAGGTCCGCCCGTCATGTCGGTTCCTGCCGAGCGCGCTGCGATAGAAATATTTTTCCCGCCAGATTTTGCTCTATGGGCATATTTCACGACCGCAGCCACGTCGTCCGCGTCTTTGGGGAAGATGACGACTGAAGGTGTGCGTTCAAAAATACTGGTGTCCCGGCTGAATTGTGCGCGGATGTTTGCGCCATCGGAAACATCACCCTTCACGATGCGTGCGATTTCCTCTCGAAGATTCACCCCGTTAGAAATAGGACGCGAACCATCAAATCTTATTGCGCCATATGTATTGAGCACATCCGGAGAACTCATAAGGAAATTTCTTTTGCGAGTCCGCGATTTCTAACGGGGTTCATCTGATAATTATATCAGTATAAAAATGGTGAAGGCCGCCGGCGGTGCCGAGCGGCCTTCGAGTTCGCGGCCATCGCCGCAGTTTCTCATTGCGTGTCTCCGCAGCAGCGCTGCCCGCTGGCGAGCGCGCCTGCGATCAGCGCTCGCAGCTGATGAACGGGAGCGATGGGGCTGTGCTCTGCTTCGCCAGCATGGCTGAGCATATTCCAGGCCTCGTTCTTCAGCCGAAGACGTGCATCGGAGCTGATACCGGCGCAGACCTCCTCGATGCGAGCTTCGACAGCCCGCCATGTTGCCACGAAGTCTTGGGCGTTGATGCCGTCAATGATCCTTTGCTCGTCGGCTTTGACGAGCAGGAGGTTCGGGTCAGGCCGCATCAGCGCAACTGCCCGGACCAGTAGGTTTGTGTGGCCCATGTGTTTTCTCCAATCGCCGCGTGATTGCGGCTCCACAGCCATACAACATTAATACAGACATGTAGTCAATCATGATGTAAAGCATCGTTGACATTAAAGCTGCTTTCTATATTCTGAAGGTACTTTCATGCGCGAATATGCATCAAACACCGTACAGGCGCGGAGGACGGAATCCGGCATTACCCAAGAGCAGTTGGCGGGGTATGTCGGCGTCAGTCGTCAGACTATTATTGCAATTGAGAAAGGGAACTATACTCCCTCTGTGCTCCTCGCGCTGAAGATCGCAAAGCACTTTCGTGTCCCCATAGAAAAAATCTTCGCCATCTCGTATGAAAAATAATCATTATCCGGAGATCGTGAGCGCACTTGTCCTAACGGTTGTCTCTGTGTTGCTCGTGAACCCGTTTCATTTGTGGATGCCGAGCATGGCACATATGGCGATTCTCGCGGCGGTTGTTGTCGCGTTTGGAGCGTTTGCGGTATTCGTGTTGCGCGAGCGCAGTGGGGATGAGCGAGAAGAATTCCACCGCATGTTTGCCGGCCGGGTAGCATATTTATCGGGAGCGAGTGTATTAATTGTTGCGATCGTTGTAGAGAGCATAACGGAGTCGCTTGATCCGTGGCTTGTGGTCGCACTTCTCGCGATGGTTCTTGCGAAGGTGGGGGCACATATCTACAGCGCTCGCTATCGGTAAGCTGTGCACAGGGGGTATGTAAAGTGCGCTTGACATCCATCCGCCAGCTTTTACACTGCTCGTATTAATTAGATAATTAGACGAAAATATATTTTTCTATGAATTCGATTATCGTGTGGATTGTGGGTGCGATTGTTCTTATAGGCGGTGGATTTTTCCTTCTCCAAAATTCTGCGACTGATTCGGTTGAGAATGTCATGATGAAAGAAGGGGCAGTAGAAGGCGAGATGATGAACGAGGGCGAGGCGATGATGGCGAAGGACATTGTTGTCACAATGAGTGCATTAAATGCTTCCGGAGAGACAGGTACAGCGACCTTAAGCGACGTGGAAGGCAAGGCAAAAGTGGTTATAAATCTGGCGGGCGCTCCTCTTGGTTTACCTCAACCCGCTCATATCCACGTGGGATCTTGTCCAAATCCTGGAGCTGTCAAATATCCGCTGAGTAACGTTATTGATGGAAAATCAGAGACGATGCTCAGCATTTCTATTGATCAATTACTCAAAGAATTACCGCTCGCAGTAAATGTGCATAAATCCGCAGCCGACCTCAAAACTTACGTCTCCTGTGGCGACATCATTCAATCTGAAGCAATGATGAAGAAAGACGACGCGATGATGGATAAAGGAGATACCATGATGGTAAAGTACACGGGAACAGTTCTTGCCGGCACGTCAGCGCTGCTTCTGGATTACAATAAGGCGGATTATGATGCAGCGATTGCGGGAGACAAGCTGGTCGTGCTCTACTTCTACGACAACTGGTGTCAGATTTGCAAAGCATAAACTGCAAATGCTCTCTATCCAGCGTTCAACGAATTGGCAACTGACAAGGTAGTCGGAATCCGCATCAATTACAAAGACAGCGACACGACAAAAGATGAAGAAGGTCTAGCCCGTCAATATGGCGTAGCGTACCAGCACACAAAAGTATTGGTGAAGAACGGCAAGCAAATTTTGAAAGCACCTGATGGATGGGACAAGGCACGCTACACCACAGAGATAAACAAAGCACTTGCTCAGTAAACACTATGGAACATAGCAAT
>CAZFMA010000082.1:0-3065 GCA_964520015.1 uncultured Candidatus Saccharibacteria bacterium | reverse complement strand
TTCTTGATCGATTCATGCATATCCAAAACCTGCTGTAATTTCTGCGGGAGCTCTTTGAGAGCAAGCGCGATCTCCTTGCCAGTTTCCGCGGACATTCCCCGCTGACGACCAAGAAAAATAGTCAGGAGAGAAAGCGCCGTTAATTGGGAGAGAAATGCTTTTGTAGAGGCAACGCTCATTTCCGGTCCTGCGTGATTGTAGACTCCCGCGTCGGTCTCGCGTGCGATCGTAGAGCCAACCGTGTTCACAATGCCAAGCGTGAGTGCGCCGCGCCGCTTTCCCTCTCGTATAGCCTCTAGGGTGTCCAGAGTTTCTCCAGATTGAGAGATGCCCAAAACAACGGTGCGCTCGTTAATAACAGATTTACGATAGCGGAATTCAGAGCCGATCTCTACCTCCACCGGAATTCCGGCATATTCTTCGAGCATGTATTCACCCACCAATCCTGCATAGGATGCTGTGCCACAGGCGACGATAATGATGCGTTCGATTTTCTCGAGCTGTTTGGTAACACTCTCAAGACCGCCGAGCTTCACGAGTCCCTTCTCCGGGATCAAGCGACCGCGGAGTGTATTTTCGATCACCTCCGGTCCTTCCATAATTTCTTTGAGCATAAAATCGTCATACCCTCCCTTTTGCGCGGCCTCCGCGCTCCAATCAATATCGGTGGCAGCACGCTTCACGCCGGTAGAATCGAGCTTAAATATCTTATGACCATCGGGCGAGATCACCGCTACTTCTCCATCCTCAAGAAAGACGACTTTGCGTGTGTGCGGCAAGATCGGTGAAGGGTCGGACGCGATGAAATGCTCACCGTCGCCGAGGCCGAGGACAATGGGAGAGCCCATGCGAGCTGCGATGATTTTCTCCGGCTCTTGCTTGTACTGAAGCGCGATACCGTAGGTCCCTTCGACTTCGTTGAGTGCCGCGAGGGCCGCTTTCTCAAAATTCTTTTCCGTCTTCATGTGCTCCTCTACAAGATGCGCCAAGACTTCTGTATCTGTCGCTGATTTAAATGTATGACCTTTAGCCGCCAGTTTTTGTTTCAGTTCTTTGAAATTCTCGATGATGCCGTTGTGGACGATCACAATCTCTCCCGTGGAGTCCGAGTGCGGATGTGCGTTCTCCTCGGTGGGCTCGCCATGCGTTGCCCAGCGCAAGTGCGCGATGCCGCTCTTTCCTTTGAAGTCTTTCGGCACCTTCTTTCGCAACTCTGTGACGGCCCCTGGAGTGCGTATGGTCCCACTTTCAGGGGTATAGATACCGGCTGAATCGTAGCCTCGGTACTCAAGAGAGAGGAGCCCGTCCAAAAGGACTCCTCCGGCGTCCTTTACCTTGTTCCCTGTGTACGCAAAAATCCCACACATATAGAGGTTTAATCTAGCACATTTGAGCTCAAAACTTAACGAAGAAGGATGTCGGCAATATCACCTCGAAATTCGTTGATGGCACGATTGTCGGCGGGGCGTGTGGGATACGTACGATTGGAAAGGACCACAAGGCCGATGCCGCGCTCTATATCAACAACAACACTCGTCCCCGTAAACCCAGTTTTCCCAAAAGTACGTTTGCTAGCAAACTTCCCCATACTCATCTGATCTTGCAATTGCCAGCCCAAGCCTTTTTGCGCGCCGTCGGTCACGTATGGATACTTCCCCTGCAACAGAGCTTCGAGAAAATTCAGGATGTCTAGCGCAGTAGAAAAAAGACCTGCATGACCGACGGCGCGTCTTTCTTTTGCAAACACATACGCACTCTCGTCGTGCGGCAACCCGTGCACAACTCCCCGATCATCAATCTCTGTTGGTGCGCAATCTGATTTAGACGGGAAAAACGTAGTCTGATTCATGTGTAACGGTTCGAAAAAAATCGTGTGCGCCAAGTGTGCAAGTGAAGCGCGGCCAACGCGCTCGACAATTATGCCGAGGAGAAACGCGGGAAGGTTCGTATAGACAGGATTCCCGGGTGGACCGCTAAATCCATGTTCAAACACATGCGTTCGTATTTCTTCAAACGTCTTGTATCGAAATTTCGACAGCTGCACACCATGAACCCGGTAGCACAGAAAATCTTCAATTGTTGCGCCAAAATCATTCTGCAACTCCGGCACGTATTTCACCACCAAATTCTTGAGCTCCAATTTCCCTTCGTGGGCAAACTTCAGCGCGAGCGAAGCTGTTGGAATAGATTTGGTAATTGAAGCAAGGTCGTAGACGGTATCTTCGCCAACAACTGGTGAGTCTGCATCATACGTAAAATGACCACACGGAAGTACGCTGCGCTTTCCCTCTTTGTGTACGATGCCGATAACGCACCCTGGAAACACTTTCTCAGTGATCGCTCTTTCGACTCTGGCTTTGATCTCGTTAGGCATCCGGATACGCTTCTTTGATCTCTTGTGCAAGATACGGATTCCACATAGCGCCTGTCGCAGTCATCACGACATCCGCTCCCGCCTCCCGATACTCTTTGAAATCTGCGGGAATGGTAACGCCACCGCTTCCTACGATCGCATACTTCATGCCGTATTCGTCTCGGAGGGCTTTGAGTCGGCGAACCATGTCGAGCCCCGCCCATTTAACTGCACGCCCGCAAATGCCACTTTTGACCCGATGCGCTCCCGGAAGCGCTTGCGTGCCGTCAGGATTTACGACGGGTGCGGGAATGGTGTTGATGGCCGCGTAGCCGTCAACAATACTTCCCGTTTCATTCACAAGCTCACGCAACTCATCTTCGCCAAAATACGCGATCTTGATTACAAGCTTCGTATCGCCGATCTGCTTCTTTATGGCCGAAGTAATGATCTTCACTTTTGGCACATCGAAACACAGGAGCGATGCAGCCCCCTCGTTGGGACAGCTGAAATTTGTCTCTACCACTTTCACCCCAGCGTCTTTTATCATCTGCGCACCTTGTACCCAATCATTGATGTAGTCATCATGCGAAAATCCTTCCCACTTAGTACCCTCGAAACTACACATGACGAGTTGCCCCGGCTTTGCGTACGCCACACATTCACGCAGATCCTTCTGCCAGACTTTGGGCTCATACGAAGGATTGCCGAA
>CAZFMA010000081.1:0-6109 GCA_964520015.1 uncultured Candidatus Saccharibacteria bacterium | reverse complement strand
AGACCAGGTCCCCAATGTTGAGTTGGCGCGCGGCCTCGCCCGAAAATTCAACAAACATTTCGGTCAAACCTTCACGGTTCCGGAATTAATGGAGGAAATGGTTCGGGTGCCCGGTCTCGACGGCGACAAAATGGGCAAGTCCAACGCACACAATGCGATCAGTATCAGTGCACCAAAAGATGCCGTACTCACCGCATATCTCAAACATGGCATCACTGACGAAGCGCGAAAGCGCGCTTCTGATGCTGGAGATCCACAGCGCTGCAAGTCGGTGTACCCACTACACGAGATTCTCGGCGCTGTGAGCGGAAATAAAAGTGCGGTCGCTGAAATCGCCTCCCGCTGTCGGCAAGCCACGATTGGTTGTACCGATTGTAAACGACAGCTCGTTGAGTCCATTATGCAGCTCTTGGAACCCTTCCAGGAACGCCGACGTGAGCTCGAGGGCAAAGACTCCATGGTGAAAGAGGTGCTCGTAGAAGGTGGGCGAAAGGCACGGAGCATCATCTCGCGCACCGTCTCTGAGGTCAGGGATAAGATGGGCATTGTCATCTACTCGTAACACAAAGAAACCAGTCGCGGGGCGTTCACATCGTGAACGCCCTTTTTTCTATTGACAAACTCCAAAAGAACCATAATATCTAAGACAGGAAAGGACTTTGATTAAATGAATACACAAGAACGACTAAAAAAAATAGGCGGGCAACTTCTTATCGTTGATAAGCATTTTGTTCACCTTATGGCTCGACGTATTGAACTAGCTTGCGAGGTCGCGAAAGCAAAACATGCTGTTGGACAACCAATTGTCAGAAGAGAAATCGAGGATGCCAGACTCGAGCAGGCACGCACGTGGGCAAAACAGTGGGGATTGAATCCCCAATTTGCCGCATCACTTCTTTACAACATCATTGGTGAGTCTTGCAAGGAACAAATTGAACTCATCGACGCGTGGCATAACAAGACAGCGCAATGCCATGATGCAAACACGGAAGAGTCCCTTAAGCGCAATCTTTTGGATCTTACCGAGAAATGCGCGGCTGGATACAACCAGCGATACGGTGCGGACCGTTTTTCAACCACCATCCATGCGCTTTTCGAACATGAGCTCATCGCGAGACATCTTGAGGGGTCGCCTGGAGACGGAAATTTGGTTGATATCGGATGTGCCACAGGACGAGAGTTGTTTCAACACTCGAAAGGCTACAAAAGCCGCATTGGGATTGATATTAGTCCCGCAATGATTGCGGTCGCAAGAGCAGGCGCCGCAGAGCGGAAAATAAGTAACGTGCGCTTTGAGGTGGCTGACGCGGAGCAAGGACTACCTATACTAGCTGATGCATCGGCGACACTAGTGTACATGAATCAGGGAGCGGCAAGCGACCTAAAGCACATCAAGAAGGTGCTCAACGAGCTTGAGCGCGTACTTGTGCCGGAAGGCAGGTTTGTCTGCTCGTTCTATAACCAAGATGCGCTCGTCTACCAAACGTTCCTGCCATGGCCAGTAAGTCTCGCGGCGGAGATTGATGAACAGGAACACTGTCTCCGTGTTGTTTACGATGGTGAGATATACCCCATCTTCGCGAAAACTTACAGTGTTGAGGAGGCGAAAGCCCTCTTTTCACACTCACTTCATGTGACCGAAGTTTCCACGCACCCGGCGATATCGTCTGTACTGCCTAACGACGTCCTCGAGGAGCAAAAGGTGCGCGCACTCGTAACACAAGTTGACCGAGACCTTGCCTTCTCCCAAAACGAAGCAGGGGCGTACATCACTATTGCTGGCGTAAAAAAATGAGTTAGAAAAAAGCCCTCCGGAGACGGTGGGCTTTCTTTTTGAATGGCAGGCGCGGCAGGATTCGAACCTGCGGTCGCCGTTTTGGAGACGGCTGGTTTACCAGCTAACCGACGCGCCCTGCCAACAAACCGAAACTATTAAGCAGTCTAACTCATAACCACAAAAAAAGCAAAGTGCTTGACAAAAAGATGGGGGCAGGTAGGATGTCTGCCAGAGCTTAACAAACGCAATATCTATGCCACGGTCCCCAAGCTACACAGCTATTGGGGGTTGGGCCTTGGCACGTCTTGCCTGAATGGCAAGACAGGATGGTTTCTGCGACAGTGGAACCCGGCATCCTCCGTAATCATAGGAAAACCGATGTCGCTCCGATAGGAGGACTTGAGTCGGTACAAGACTTTGCGCTATAGGCGTAAAGTAGAGCAAGGTGGCACCGCGGATGAATCCCGCCCTTGTTGCACAATTTTTTTGTGCATCGAGGGCGGGATTTTTGTAACCGCAGTAAATAACCACAACGTACATTGAAAAGGATGAAATATGAACAAGATCTCAAAGATATCCTTGTCGGGATTCAGGCTGGAAAAGCAGCACGCGCGTGAGAGAATCGCGCTCCGTCACGCAGACACCGAAACGGCAATCAGGAATAATATGCCACTTGTCACCGAGATCGAACACTTCCAACTGCGAGACCTCGACCACATAATCAAAGAAGGCCGGCACCTAACCTACGAACAAGCATTTGTGGGCATGTGTTATGTTTTGATGGCGACCAACCATCGCTTCTATTCATACCTCAAACGATTCGTCTCGCGGGTGATGGGAGCTAAATTTGAGCATGATCGAGCCCTCGCGAGCGGAACAGCGTTTCTTCAGCTGATGGCGGCAAAGGAATCTTTCAGCCATCTGACTGCCGAGGAAATAGCCGGCATGGCTACCGCGGCTATGATGGACACAGTTATCAGACTCAAACTCGATGCTGTAACCGAAACCTGCGGCATGGGCGGTGATAACGGCTTCGGAAGAAACGGGGTGGTCTGCAAGACTATCAATGTTTCGACTCTGATGTCGTTCGTTTTGGTCGGGCTCGGAATCAAAACCGTCAAACACGGATCGTACGGCAACACTTCGAGCATAGGCAGCACCGACAGTATTGAGCTGTTTGGAGCGAAAACGGCATTCGAAACCGAGCACGAGCTCTTATCAGTGCTGAAAAAATCTGGGTTCTGTTACCTCGATGCTCACTGGGCAAAAACCGTTCACGACCTTTCGCACCTTCTGATGATGGAGACAGTCAACCATGTCATCGGACCGATGACTCCCCCACTCGACCCGCAAACGACTATTAACAAGGTCATCGGCGTCAATCGGAGAGTCCATCCGGAAACCATGGTGAAGGCCTATAACATCCTCCACGCGAGAGGAAAACAGCGAATTGGAGGGATCATAGCGGTCACCGGTCTCTCCGAAGAGGCGCCACGAGGCACGAGCATTGGGGCGCAAGGAGTGAAAAAGTACTCCATTCTCGATGAACTCTCTCCTTTCGTGTCGGTTGTATCGCTCGGATACGCCGATACGTTCCTAGGGACCTTCGTCGTTTCTCCGGAGGACTTCGGCACAAAAATCGACCCGGATGCCGTGCGCGTCAAGAACAACCGCGTAGAGATACAGCAAGCGAATTACCAAGCTATCACCGGTAGTAACAAGCACCTGTCTCAATATCTTGCCATGAATGCGGCGCTCGGTCTTATCGCGGAACGCTACATCACACGCAAAGATATCATTGTTCGCGACAGAGTGAATCGAGTAATCTTGTCTCAAGCGTATGTTGAATGCCTCGAGGTGATTCAGAATGGCAAAGCCATTTATGCGCTCAAAAAGTTCATCAAAACGAGTGGCGGAGTTTTCAGAAATCCTTCCGCATAAAAACAGGACGAACCTTTCGGTTCGTCCTTTTTCTATCCTTTTACTCGATCCGCAAAGAAGAGCACCTCCTCTTTGATACTCATCGGCTTTCTCCCCTTAGGGGCAAGAATCACATAACAACTCTTCGGACATGTAATTGGCTTCTCCTTACCAGTTGCAACAATTGAGTTTGCCTCAACCCACGAAAATGATTTGAATTCTCGAGTGAGTTCGTAGCTGTTATCGGAAAAGAAGACGGAGCCAATGACACGAAACGTATCCCGTGCGGTCTTGCTCAACTTGTTGGCAATATTTGTCCCTGGAATCATTCCTAGATTCTGGAGTAACGCTTTCACGCACGTAATCGCGGTGACGAACGAACGCGGATTTTCGTGTGATCCGGCCTCGATGCCGAGAACCTGGACATTACGAGAACCGTAGAATGCTGCGGCTGGTTTTCTTACCTGCACTTTCTCGATATCAAGGATGATGGTTTTAATCGGAAACCCATGGATAAGAACCGGATCATAACTTCCGCAGTTGATTATCATCGGTCTCGACTCTTGATGTGTGCTATGAATATCAATCGCTACGTCAAACAAGCCCCACACATTCTTGAGTTGCCGCGCACGTTTGACTTCGTACAAACCACTACCACGCTTTGTTGTCATAAGATCCGCGGGCAAACGGTTCATATTAAGGTCAACGAAACGACAAAGTCTTTTCTTTTCAGAAGACCTCGCAGAATAAAACCTTTCAGCCGCCCTGAGATTGTTGACGACAAAGAAAATCTTCCCGCGAATAAGCCGCTGCCAAATCTGGTAATAGTGGCGCAGATGCCACACAACCGCCATACCCGACGGCTCATTCCCATGCGTATGGAGTGTAACTCCAACCGTTGGGCCAGAAAGGCCTGAGTCCACCAGGTAAATCCCGGGGATACCTAAATATTTCATGCGTCTAATGGACGCGTATTCATTTCGAAGATCGGTCAATAAGGGTGTTATCATAGATCAATTTCCTTTCTAGCAATAAGCTACGTTATATTTACATAATCGTCAATTATCGTTAATATCAGTTCGTACCATGATTCTAAGAAAAGATAAAAAGACAATTATCGGGGCAATACACCTACCGCCTACTACAGTAGTAAACGATACTATCTATCTTGAAAAAGCACGCGGAAATGCGCTTTCCGATCTCGCATCTTTCGAGGGTGGTGGTATAGATGCGGTCATCTTCGAGAATAACTACGACACGCCCCACGTGGAATTCATATCTGAATACAGTAAGGACTTTATGTTCGATATTGGCAGAAGTCTGAAAGAAAATGCGAAGGTACCCCTTGGGATTAGCGTGTTGTGGAATGATTATAAAACAGCGCTTGATATCGCTAAAAAACTTGGGCTAGAGTTTGTCCGTATCCCTGCTTTCGTGGACACGGTGGAGACTTCGTACGGAATCATGAAGGCTTGCGCCGATGAAGCGACAGCGTATCGAAAAGCGGTAAGCGCCCACAGCGTGGCAATATTGGCTGATATACACGTGAAGCATTCCAGACTCCTCTCTCCCTATTCACTTGAACAGTCCGCGCGTCTCGCCATCAACAAAGATGCTAACGCACTTATTGTAACCGGCACGTGGACAGGTAAAGCCCCGCGCAACGAAGACCTTATGAGGGTACATAAAACTGCCGGACAATTCCCAATCATTATCGGAAGCGGATTGACTGCTGAAAATGCAGGAACCCTGATGGCACTCGCGGACGGGGCTATTGTGAGCACGTCTCTCAAGGACGGACTACCAACAGACAATGAAACAAACGTGAAAAGTTATGATCAACGAATATCACAACAAAGAGTCGCGACATTAATGAGCCGTGTTCGTAGAATCGCTTGAAAAGGAAATCGCCACCGTTTTTACGCGGTGGCGAACGAGATGGCACCAAAACTGATGCCAGCTTGCAAACTCGAGTACCTTATCCTCTGGAAGCACCAGCACCACCTCGTCAAAAAGACTCAAGCGTGGGTGGGCATCGATTGCCTCCAGAGTAAACCATTCCCCAAGGGACGGGCAGGGGAACAGTCTCCCATTTGCTGTGACTACCGGTTCTGGAGCCAGTTCTCTAGTATTTTCTTTGTTTGTACTCATAGAAACACTCACTTTCTGGCTCCATTTTAAATACTACACCGGACTGTTTGGACGTCAAGAGGGAGGGCCTCTCAACAACCAAATACTGTTCATCCAATACCAACAATCCAGCCTTTTCCATATGATAACAAGAATTTTATACCAAAAATCGAGCCTTTTCTCATTTCCCCTTCTGCATATATCGCTGAAAATCTTCGAGTGTTCGCACGTTACCTTCAAGTACCGCCTTGTAGAAATCGGTGCTTATCGCACCATCTTTGT
>CAZFMA010000080.1:0-5191 GCA_964520015.1 uncultured Candidatus Saccharibacteria bacterium | reverse complement strand
ACCGTTGAATTTCGAGCGCGACAAACTCTCTGACACCCTTATGGATCTTCTGGGGAAGCGCGCGAAGCAAACTCCAGATTTTTCAGAGTGGAAATCTTTTGCGGATCATGCACACAACGGGAATGGAAAAGTGAAGATTGGTATTGTAGGTAAATATTTTGATACGGGGGATTTCGTACTCTCCGACGCGTATCTTTCTGTGATTGAGGCCATCAAATTTTCCGCATATACGCAGGGGGTTAGCCCAGAAATTGTATGGATCAATGCGAAGGAAATCCAAGATGGTACCCTGCCCCTTGAATCACTCAAAGAGTACGACGGGATTATCGTGCCCGGAGGGTTTGGGGAAACCGGGATTGAAGGGAAAATCATGACCGCTAAGTACGCTCGAGAGCACAAGATCCCATATTTTGGCCTCTGTTATGGTCTCCATATGCTTGTGATTGAATATGCGCGACATGTTCTGAATTTGAAAGACGCGAATACCACCGAGATAAATCCCAAGACTCCTCATCCCGTGATCGATATTCTTCCTGATCAGAAGGAAAAGCTTGCGAGGAGAGATTACGGTGGCTCAATGCGGCTCGGAGCGTATCCGTGCGTTCTTAAAGAGGGGACGATTGTTCGTGATGCGTACGGTGAAGAGAAGATATCCGAGCGCCACCGACATCGCTATGAGATCAATCCGAAATATGTCGATCAACTTGAAAAAGGTGGACTGGTGTTTTCCGGCAAATGGCTTGATGGAAACTTGATGGAAATCGCCGAGTTACCGAAAAATGTGCATCCGTTTTTCCTCGGCACTCAATTTCATCCTGAATTGAAAGCTCGTCCCCTTTCTCCACACCCGTTGTTTAACGCGTTCATCAAAGCAGCAGTTGAGAGAAAATAAAGAGTCATGAGCATCCCTCTGAAGCTCATCTCGGTCAATATCGAGCGCACAAAACATCTTGGCTTGGTCGTGCCGTTTTTACAATCCCAGCGTCCGGATGTATGTTGCCTGCAGGAGCTTGCAGAAAAAGACATTCCTCTTTTCGAAAAGACGCTCGCAGCTCAGTGTGTGTTTGCTCCTATGACACGAGACCTAGAAGGGGACAAGCGAATAACGATAGGCGTGGGAATATTCTCAGCGTTTCCGATTATTTCTTCAACGGTGCAGTATTATCGCGGCGATCCCTCGCATGTCCCGGATTTTGACAAGACCACCGAAGAAACAAAAAGTAATACCCAGAATCACCCCCTGATTTTCTGTGATATCGAGAAAGATAATTCAATATTTCGAATTGGTACAACACACTTCACATGGACAGATGGCGGACAGGCAAGCGACACGCAACGAGAAGATATAAAAAAGCTGCTCACCACCCTCGATTCATCCGGAGACTTTGTACTCGTGGGGGATTTTAATGCTCCCCGCGGCGGAGAGATTTTTGGAATGCTTGCAGAGCGGTATACAGACAATATTCCCCTGCACTACACGACGAGTATTGATGGAACGTTGCATCGCGCTGGTGCCATTCCTTTTATGGTTGACGGTATTTTCAGCACTCCTCAGTACCATGTTTCCGATGTCGAGTTGATCTCTGGCGTGTCCGATCATTGCGCAATTGTCGGGGTGGTGTCAAAAACAGGTTGACTTTTTCTCACTGCACAGTATAATGGCACATGGCTGTCAAAATTCTCAAAGAAGCGTTCACATTTGATGATGTCTTGATCCGGCCGGGCGCTTCGCAGATGGAGCCGGCGGAAGCATCTCTCAAAACACATATCGCGGGAATCGAGCTCTCGGTCCCGTTCCTCTCCGCAGCGATGGATCGCGTGACGGAGGTTGCTATGGCAGTTGCTCTGGGGAAGCTCGGGGGCCTCGGTGTCTTGCATCGCAACTGCTCGGTTGAAGCACAAGTGGCTATGGTGAAAGAGGCGAAAAAGGCGGGAGTGCCGGTGGCTGCAGCGTGCGGACCGTTTGCTGCGGATCGGGCGAAGGCACTTGATGAAGCCGGATGTGACGTAGTCGTTATCGATTGCGCGCATGGACATAATTTGAATGTTGTTGAAAGTGCCAAAAAAATAAAGAAGACCCTCAAGCACGCAAAAATGATCTTCGGCAATATTGCGACCGGCGAGGCCGCAAAAGCGGCGTGTCAGTTTGCCGATGCGATCAAAGTCGGGGTCGGACCCGGCTCCATTTGCACAACGCGACTCATCTCAGGCGTTGGAGTACCGCAACTCTCCGCAGTTCTTGAGGTTGTAGCAGTTGCCCGCAAATACAAAGTCCCGGTGATTGCAGATGGCGGTATCCGCACTTCAGGGGATATTGCAAAAGCACTGGCAGCAGGAGCTTCTGCCGTCATGCTCGGAAATCTTCTTGCGGGCACCGATGAGACTCCGGGGATGATAGTCGAAAAAGATGGCAAGAAATTCAAAGAGTATCGAGGCATGGGCTCCGAAGCGGTCATCAAAAGCGCGTCCGGCTCTGAGCGATATTTTACACATGGCAGAAAGGCAGTACCCGAAGGAGTGGAGGCAATCGTCTCCTATAAAGGGCCGGTACAAGAGGTTGTTGCAGGCCTTGTATCGGGAGTGCAGGTGGGTATGGGGTACGTAGGAGCACGGACGCTTTCTGAATTTGAGAAAAAGGCACAATTCATTCGCATTACACACGCCGCAATCGCCGAAGGCAAGCCCCACTCGCTCGTGGGTATCACTGGCTAGATGGTGACAACAAGATCGTTAGTCGCGCTTGTACTCGTTTTGGTAGCGGTGCTTGTTGGTATTTCCGTAACGTCGCAAGGCATATTTGGATACTCTACGCGCGCTACAGTTCTCTTCGGTGGCGACATGATGTTTGATCGAACGGTTCGTAGCACCATTGAAGCAAAGGGTGGCGACTATATTTTTTCGTGCATCAATGAGGTACTGCACAACAACGATCTTGTCGTAGCGAACCTCGAAGGTCCGATTACAAGCAATCCATCAAAAAGTGTGGGCACCATTCCGGGTGGAGAAGGCAACTATACCTTTACGTTCCCGATCTCTACCGCTTCGCTCCTGTATCGCCATAACATTCGTCTCGTCAATATCGGGAATAATCACATTCAAAATTTCGGAGCGGAGGGTGTTCACTCTACTCTCTCGTCGCTTACGGAGGCGAATGTAGACTACTTTGGGGATCCTATTCAACACGTGACTTTGGAGAAATCTGTTCACGGCGTTCGTCTGGCATTCATCAACTTCAACGAATTTGGAGGCGACGCAGCCGTGACGATTCAGCACATAGAGAAGGCGCGCACGCAGGGCACATTGCCCGTAGTGTACGCTCACTGGGGAGAAGAATATTCACAACCGACCAGCCGCATGAAAGCATTGGCGCGCGAATTTGTAGACGCAGGCGCTTCACTCGTCGTCGGTTCACATCCGCATATTGTGCAAGAGAGCGACGTGTATCGGGATGTCCCTATCTACTATTCGCTCGGCAATTTTATATTTGATCAATACTGGAGAGATGAGGTGCGAAACGGGTTGATGCTCAGGGTGGTTTTCAATTCGGAGGGCGTCGAGGATGTAGAAGAGATCCCTGTCGAGCTAGGGCGTGATCGCCGCACGTGTCCTGTTTCTGCCATCGACTATACACAGCCTGTCGGAAGTAGGGGAATATAAGCGGTACACTTAAGAGGTCAGGCTTATTGCGGCTAGCGAGGAGCGAAATGGAAAATACTTTTTACATTTCGTCTGAGCGAAGACGCAAAAAAATTCGAACCTTATTGGTGAGTTTTCTATATAATTAATTATGGTACAAGAATTATTGGCATCAGCTGCAGGAATACTGGCATTAATCACTGGGGCGACAAGCACGGGTGAGCATCGCCCGCTTCCATTTATGCGCAACGAAGTTGCGAAACACGCGACTTCCTCTGCAGGAACGTTCGATATGACCTGCGTTAAAAATGCGGTGGCGGCACGGGAAGCGACGCTCGGGACAGCCGTGGCCGCAAACACACAAGCAATGACGACTGCATATAGCACGCGAGCTTCAGCGCTCGCTTCTGCATATAGTCAGACTGGCAAGGATACTATAAAAACGGCGGTAAAAAGTGCATGGGCGAATTTCAAAGCCGCGATGCGAGTTACACATAAAGATTGGAAAACTGCGCAGCAGGCCGCATGGACTCAATTTAAGACCGCGGTGAAAGCGTGTGGTCCAGGAGCTACGGCAGTCGTTGATTCAGCGAATGCTTCAGCGGATGCAAATGTGGGTGGGGGATCGTCTGAGTGACCCGTTTCTTTGCAGGGGACAGTAGTCATCTAGTGGTAGAAAAGATGATATACTCTTGGACGTGGTTCACAGATCATGGAGTAAAGGATTCACAAAGGAAAATCATCCATCAATTCGGAAAATCTCCGACACGATGAAAAGGAGAAAAATCGACAACTTTTCCTCTTGGAGAAAAGAATGTGTACGCTCGGGGAAAATCATCACCGTTTTTCCGCCGTTAGAGCGCAACGGAGAGCTTGCGGAATTGATAGGAGTACTCTTAGGAGATGGTCATATTCAAAAGTTTCCTAGAACGGAGCGTTTACTCATATTCTCAAACAGTAATAATCCTGGTTTTATCAAACGCTACAAAGTTTTAGTAGAGAACTTATTTAACAAAAAGACATACGTATATCAACAAGCCGGACAGAATTGTACACGCATCAGCCTCTATCAAAAATCTATCAGTGAACGACTGCAAGTGCCAACAGGTGCGCGAGGTAGTCTTTCCATAAGGGTTCCTGAGTGGATTTTGGAGAACCGTGACTACACTGTAAGATACTTGCGTGGTCTATATGAGGCTGAAGGGAGTCTCTCTCATCATGAGCCAACGTATACCCATAAGCTGAATTTTTCCAACATGAACTCGTCCATGTTGGAAAATGTGTTCACACTCATGGTTTCGCTCGGGTTTCATCCATCCAGAGATGCAAAGAGGGTACAAATCTCGCGGAAAGAGGAAGTGCGACAAGCAGTGGAATTGTTGCAATTCCGAAAGTATTGAAGATGAGAAAGTATTGGGGGATCGTCTAATGGTCGGACACATGCCTCTGGAGCATGTTATCTAGGTTCGAGTCCTAGTCCCCCAGCAAGAAAACAAAAATGCGCAATCGGGCATTCCTGTTATACTCACGCATATATGGTTAATCGTAAGCTGCA
>CAZFMA010000079.1:0-5230 GCA_964520015.1 uncultured Candidatus Saccharibacteria bacterium | reverse complement strand
TTCATATTTCTTGAGTCTCTGCTGTGCTAGTTTGATATTTTTCAATGGCGTCTTTCGAGTCTTCTTTTGAAAGAAATGCAGTATTACTATATACCGTCCCCTAAGATACGCGTAGAAACCTCTATATATCCCCTCTTGTGTAATTCTAATTTCAAACAATTCTTTTGTCGCCTTTCTTGCTTCGGGAAACTCGAGTTTCCCTTCAGAGGCAAGTATTGCGATGTATGCCTGGAACTCCTTTTGAACTTCACTACGGAACTCGTGCAATTCCTTTAACGCACGCTTATCATAGAAAATCACTTTTCCCATTTTTATTGTAACTTATAGGTTACTGTGCTGTCAAGTCGCGAGAATTTCGCAATATGTTGTACCTGTTCTTTGGAGATCATAAAAACATTCTACCAACAAATTGCCCTCATGGCAATCTGTCAGTTATGACTTTCTCGGTATAAAAAACAGCCCGTCTCCACGCAAGATAACTCGCATAGAAACGGGCTAGACTATCCTGTGGATAGCTTCAGTTAGAGCCCTTTTGCAAAGCTTACAGCGTTCTCGAATATCGGCAAGCCGTGCGGTTGGGTGTTAATGAGCCTCCGCCAGTTAGGGTGCTGGGTGGTTTCGACGAAACGCTCTGGGTGTGGCATTAGGCCAAAGATGTGACCAGTGGGATCGCAAATTCCGGCAATACCATTCAGCGAACCGTTAGGGTTGGCAGGATAGCACTGAGTTTGTTTTCCACCTTCGGCATATCTTAGTGCCACCAGATTTTCCGTTTCAATTCGCTGGAGCGTCTCACCACCACAAAAGAACTTACCTTCCCCGTGTGCCACCTGCAGATTGATCTCTTCCTGCAAGCCTTGAGTGAACACGCAGGGACTCGACTCCACCAACATTTTGATCCAGCGGCATTCGAAACGCCCTGAATCGTTAGTGGTGAGCGTTGCTTGCATCTCGCCGAGACTGCGGAACGGGAGGAGCCCGGTCCGAACAAGAACCTGGAACCCGTTGCAGATTCCGATGATGAGCTTCTGCTGGTTTATGAACTCCTCGAACTCCTCCCGAAGGTACGAGATGATCTCTACGGCGAGGATCTTCCCGGAAGCGACGTCGTCACCGTAAGAGAAACCGCCTGGGATTGCAAGAATCTGGTAGCTCGCGAGGCGGCGTGCGCCGCACCGGAGCTGGTTAACGTGCACGAGTTCGGGCTCACCTCCGGCCTTTTCGAAAGCGTAAGCCGTCTCCCCGTCGCAGTTTGTACCATCGGTACGGAGCACGCACACCTGTGGTTTCATTAGTGAAACACCTCCTTCATAGGTTGTTGCCAGGCCTGTTTTAGGTCGTTCACCGCCACCGTGCAGAGTTGTTCGTTCTCACGGAAGACAGTGATAATCGGTTCTGCCTTTGTGTGTCCTATGATGCTTGCCGGGAGTCCAGTAGCCAGGATACCGGCGATGGCGCTTTTATCGACTTCGAGCAGGAAGCACCCCGCCATTTCGTTGAAGAAGAGATGGTCGGGACGTCCGGTACCCAAAGGCGCGAGATCTATCACCGCACCCATCTCTCCGCCGAAGCACATTTCAGCAAGTGCGACCGCGAGGCCGCCCTCACTGATATCGTGGCAGGCACGTATCAATCCCCCCACGATGCAACGATGCACCGCATCGAACACCAAGGGAAGATGATTGAAGTCAACGCGCGGCAACAAGTTACCTGTATAGCCATGGATGTCGTAGTAGACGGAGCCACCCATCGTCAAGGGATCTGGAACTCCGACGAATACGATTTGGGAGTCGGGCTTCTTGAAGTCGGCGGTAACCGTTTTTTGCACATCCGGGATTTTCCCGAATGTCGAGACACAGAGAACCGGCGGGATCTTAATGACTGTCCCGTCTTTCCCCCGGTAGGTGCTTGAGAGTGAATCTTTACCGGAGATGAACGGGATACCAAAGGCGTTCGTCACGTCGACGCAGGCGTCCACCGAGCGGTCGAGCGTGCCCAGCGCTTCCTCATCCGGAAACGGCCAGATGAAGTTGTCGATGAGCCACGCTTCGCGCGGATTGCCGCCCACTGCGACGAGATTGGCAAGCGCCTCGGCCACAGCCCAGACGCTGCCCCAGTATGGGTCGATGCGGTTGAGGGTTGGATTTAGGCCGTGGCTGATTACTAAGCCGTATGGTTTGCCGAGGATCGGTGTAAGCACCGTCGCGTCGTTTGGTCCGTCGTGTGCGACTCCGGAGTACGGCATAAGTGCATTCGTGCCTTGCACGCCGTGATCGTAAAGCCGCACAATAGGTTCCTTTGAACAGACGTTGCCGTGGCTTAACACTCGACAATAGGTTAGAGTCCAGTCATTTGGGAGAGCAAGAGACGGCTCTGCGAATAATGGTTTGGACCAGTGTGCCGTGAGTACTCGTTGCGGCAGCCCGTTATGGAGAAAGCTCATGTCGAGATCGCAGACCGCTGCGCCTTCGTAGGTTACCATGAGCCGCCGGTTGCTAGTGAACTCTCCGACTATTGTTGCTTCAACGTTATGCGCACGACAGATCTCGAGCATCCGCTCGGCGTCTGCCGCAGCAACCGCAATGACCATGCGCTCTTGGGATTCAGAGAGCCAGATTTCCCAAGGTGCAAGCCCGCTGTACTTAAGCGGAGCTTTCTCGAGTTGAACTCGAACACCAACCTCGCTTCCCATTTCACCAATAGCAGATGAGAAGCCACCCGCGCCACAATCAGTGATAGCACGGATGAGTCCTGCCGAACGGCAGGCAAGGATGGCATCGGCCATGCGTTTCTCTTCAATGGCGTTTCCGATCTGGACTGCGCTTGCGTTAATGGAAATCGTTCGCTCCGTCATCTCACCCGATGAGAACGTTGCGCCGTGGATGCCGTCGCGTCCGGTCCGTCCGCCAAGAATGACCACCTGGTCATTAATTTGCGGTTTGCCTTTCTGGCATTGTTCTATGGGAACGATCCCGTATGAACCAACAATCACCGAGGGTTTGGCTCGGAAGTCTTCGTGGAAATGTATGGAACCGTTGTTGGTAGGGATACCCATCCGATTGCCGTAGTCGCGCACTCCTGCGACTACACGTCGCAAGAGGTAGTGCGGATGCAGGCAACCTGCCGGCAATTTTGCCGGATCGAGGTCGGGTGGAGCGAAGCAGAACACGTCGGTAGACGCGATAACCTTTGCGCCTTGTCCGGTTCCGAGGATGTCTCGGAAGACACCACCACTGCCAGTTGCAGCGCCGCCATAGGGTTCAATCGCGCTCGGGCTGTTGTGTGTTTCCACCTTGCCGCAGACGGCGAGGCCGTCGTAGAACTCAGCGACGCCCGAGTTATCCTCAAACGCCGAGAGCACTCCATTGGGGAATCTTGCGACACCCTTTTTGATACGGACAATGAGTGGTTCCTTCTCATGGCCATCAACGATGAGTTGCGCCTTGAAGGTTTTATGGCCGCAGTGCTCGCTCCATGTTTGGGCGAGCGTCTCGAGCTCCGCATCAGTGGGGTCCCTTCCGATCTCGCGGAAATGCGCTTGAATGACGCGCATCTCCTCGAGGTTAAGGAAGAGCTTGTCTTGAGAGACCTCTATGAGCTCGTCATCGTTGAGCGTGCAGATCGGGACAACGGTGATCATCCTACGCTCCCCGGATATGACGAGGGTAGTGGGTACTTCTATAACCACGCGTTCCACCGTTTTGTTGACGAGTAACCGTTCAAGGATGAGCTGGATATCGGACAGGGACGGCGTTCCAAAGAAACCGTAGTCCGTACTTGAATCCGCTGCGACGAGATCATTGAAACCAAGATCGCGTGCCGCCTTAAGGATTGAGGCAGCTTCAGGGTTCATAACCCCAGGCTGATATGCTACCTCAACCATATGTGCGGCACCGGTGATCAGCGGCGCGTTCAGAGCATACGCTTGATTTACCTCCTCCGCAAAGAGCAGTGTCGCGAGACGACTTGCGTCGTTTACGGAGATCCCTTCGAGACGGTAAACCCGCGCAGTTCTCACGCCAATGATACTTGTAATGCCAAGGTGCCTGATTTCGCCGAAGAGATTCTCTCCTCGAGTATCAGGACCTATCCTGGTGCTGACTCGTACTTCCTGGATCATGGTAACCTCCCTTTCTTTCAGCCGCGTGGGAAAAGTATCCCCGCGACCTGTTTTGCTTCCGCGAGGATGGTATACTCTCCCTCACGCACGAGGGGTTCGGAACGTGTCAGTTCGCAAACTCGGTTTTCTGAGAATGCGAGGAGCGTCTCGATTTGGAGCGTATGCTCCTGTGGGAGAACTCTATCTTGCAGCGTTGCTACGTCGTCGTCGGGATTGATGGGGATTGTGATCCTTCCAAGGAGAGTCCCTTTGTCGAACTCGGGCGCCACTCGCTGGACAGTCGCTTCAGTGCAGAAATCGCGTCCCGCACGGCGAACAAAGTAGAGGCGAGCGCAATGGACGCGCCGACCGTACATTCCTGGTCCTCCAAAATCTGGTCTTCCTGGATCTAGTGGGCCTGGATGCTGATTGGTCATCATTCCTCGGTACGCTTTAATCACGTTGGCTGGCGTTTTGGGGAGCCAGCCGTACTGACCGATAAAGTCGACTCCGCGCTTTTGACATTCAAGGAGTATTGCCTCCCCGAACGCCTCGGGCGACGGATACGCTTTCGGACGCAGAACCAAAACATCTTCCTCTGACATGCCTTCGGCAACGGCTTTTTCGATGCCGCCCGCATCTGGTTTTGACGCGATGATGAGCACAGGTTCGACCCGCGAGAGAAACCCGGACTTTACCGCCCGGAGAATCTCACGCATTGTCGTTCCACCGCCTGAAATGAGCATAGCAATACGTAGTTTGTCCACGTTCTTCTTCTCCTTCTTATTTAGTTGGGAATGTGCGACTCTGCTTATTCATTAACAGAGTCCAACTAAAAAAGCAAACGTTAAAAAAGACTCTATCGAGGAGGTTCCAAGTCTTCGGTCTCTACGAGTACTTCTTCTAACTCATCGAGGTTTTCCAACACAAGGCCTGCGCCTCTGGCAACAGCAGTAAGAGGATCCTCCACCACTCTGGTTGGAATCTTTGTTTCTTTCGCGATCAGTTTTCTGTGAAGTTCTTGTATCACAAAATTGATTTTACTTTTAAGTACCCATTTTTTGCGGCAGGCGCCATTTCCAAAAGGCGTTGGCTTTCTTGAGCGCCCTTTACTTTTGCTACGTCTTGGCG
>CAZFMA010000078.1:0-13341 GCA_964520015.1 uncultured Candidatus Saccharibacteria bacterium | reverse complement strand
CGACTACAGTATGGGGGTGACAAGCCTCGCGACTGGGCAGATAATTTTATCGAAGAGGCTGACAAGTTTATCTTTGAAACATGCAAGAAGCTTGTGGGATAATCTGTTAGTAGTTATATGAAAACCATTGCGGTCATCTTTGGAGGGAAAAGTGCGGAGCACGATGTTTCGATTATCACCGCGCATATCCCCATTATTGCTTCGCTTCTCGTAAGCGGGCAATTTGATGTGTGGCCCGTCTATATCGCGACGGATGGTTCGTGGTACGCGGATAAAGCGATGAGCAATCTCGGCTTCTTTAAGCAAGAGGGATGGGAAAAGAAAGTGAAGGGAATGAAAAAAATTCATCTCGCGTTTGATAAGGGTCTGCAGATAGTGTGGCCTGGCCTCCTGCCCAAGAAGGTTTCAATAGATATCGTGTTTCCCGCAATGCACGGGACATATGGGGAAGACGGTTCGCTCATGGGACTTTTGCGCATGGCGGGAGTTCCTTTTGTCGGCTGCGACATCTTTGCGTCCACAGTTGCGATGGATAAGGTGCTCACGAAACAAGTTGTTGCTGCAGAGGGAATGCCTGTCGTGCCGTATGTATGGTTTACAAAATCAGAGTGGGAAGAAGATAGAGCTGCAATTCTTGCGCGCGCGAACACTCTTTCGATGCCACTCTTTGTAAAGCCAGTTCATCTTGGTTCTTCTATTGGTATGGCGAAGGCAAAAAATGACAGAGAGCTTGAAAATGCAATAGAGGTTGCATTGCACTACGACGATAAAGTACTTGTCGAGCAGGCCATAGAGCCACTCCTTGAGATTACACTTCCGATAATGGGGAATGACGAACCGCGAGTTGCACACTGCGAGCGCCCGCTCAATAAAACAGAATTCTTTGATTTTAAGGACAAATATCTTTCGGGAGGTAAAAACCCTTCGACAAGCTCAGGGTCTTCGAAGGGGGGAGGCGGAGCGAATGTTGGATACAGTGAAGTGCCCGCAAAGATCGGTGACGAACTCACGAGCAAAATAAAAGAGCTTGGAAAGCGGGTATACAAGACACTTGGATGCTCGGGAATTGCGCGCGTGGATTTCCTTGTCAAAGAGGACACGAGGGAAGTGTTTGTAAATGAAGTGAATACGCTTCCGGGAAGTCTTTATCATCACAATTGGAAGAAGGCCGGGGTCTCGAATATGGAATTAGTACTCGGTCTTGTAAAACTTGCTGAGGAGAGGTTTGCGCATGCAAAAGGCACGACGTACACGTTTGAATCGGATATTCTGCGCAAAGTGGGTGGACCGAAGGCGCAGTAGTATGGCGGAAAAGAAGAGATTTGCGGTATTTGATGTGGATGGAACCATATTCCGCTCTAGTCTCTTGATACAGGTAGTCAATAGACTGATTGAGAAAGATGTATTTCCTGCCTCAGCGCGGCGTATCTACGAACGCGATTACGAACGATGGCTCAATCGCGAGGGCGATTATGATGCATACATTGGCGCCGTGGTGCAGGCGTTTGTGAAGCATCTCAAAGGTGTTCACTACAGTGCGCTTGCAGATGCTGCGGAGGAGGTCGTTGATGAGCAGTGGAAACACGTCTATCGGTATACGCGCGATCTCATCAAAGATTTGAAGAGGCGGGGATATTTTATTCTCGCTGTTTCCCACTCTCCGAAAACCGTCTTGGACAAATTCACTCCGCGCTTGGGTTTTAATAAGACCTACGGCATGCTCTATGAAATAGGTCCCCAGGATTGCTTTACAGGAAAAGTTATGGAGGAGCATCTCATCCTCAACAAAGCCAGTATTTTGCGCCGTGCCATCGAAAAAGAAAATCTTACGCTCGCACATTCAATCGGAGTAGGGGACACAGAATCCGACATCTCATTTCTTGAAATAGTCGCAAAGCCTGTGTGTTTCAATCCGAATGCAAAATTGTACCAGTATGCTCGGCGGATGAAGTGGGATGTGGTCGTGGAGCGGAAGGATGTGGTGTATGAGCTCTAACGCAGCGCCCCATGCATTTTTGGGGTCGCGTTCGCGCATACTTGCGCGACGCTCCTCCTCGCCCCGTCGGGCTACGAAAGACCCCAAAAACGCACAAGTCGCTGCGTTTAGAGCATTGGTTTGGAGATATTGGAAAAAACATGGGCGGCACGAACTCGCGTGGCGAAAAACAAAAGATCCATATCGGATCATGGTTTCTGAAGTGATGCTGCAGCAGACGCAAGTGCCGCGGGTGATCGAGAAATACAAAGAATTTTTGAAAGTATTTCCGAATGTTCGTGCTCTCGGAAGAGCACCCCTCGCTGACGTGCTTCGTGTGTGGAGCGGGCTTGGATACAATCGGCGAGGAAAGTATCTCCATGACGCTGCAAAAAGCATTGTTAAAAACTATGGCGGCCGCGTCCCAAAGGACTCGGCGGCACTCCGCGCACTTCAGGGAATTGGGGAATATACCGCATCTGCCATTCGCGTCTTTGCATTCAACGAACCTGATGTTTTGATCGAGACCAATGTGCGCGCTGCATTCATTCATCACTTTTTTGCAGATACGTTTAAAATAAGCGATAGCTTAATCTTAACGTATGCAGATAGAGCAGCCGGGGGACAGGATCCCAGGAAATGGCAGTGGGCGCTTATGGATTACGGCTCTCATATCAAAAAACTCTGCAACAATCCTGCGCGCAAAAGCGCGCACTACGCGAAGCAATCTAAATTCGAAGGATCACTCCGCCAAGTCCGCGGCGCGATTTTGCGCACTCTTACTGAGGGCGGCAAAACTGGCAAATCAATCTATATTCTAATTCGCGCGAATAAGCACATAGATGGTTCTAAAATCAAGGGCGCGCTCGCTTCGCTCGTGCGTGACGGACTTATCGACAAACGAAAAGGGAAGTGGACAATTGTTTAAATACTCACAATCGCCGCCTCTTCGGCCTGCGTATCGAACCACAACAACGGTGTAATTTTTTGTTTACCCTGAGCTTGTCGATCAGGCATCGCTCACAGTATAACAAATTGCCAGTGACTTTTCGGTGTAAACTGTAATGGACGTATGATTCCACTACTAAAGAAACCGAGCGCGTGGATTCCAATAGCAATTCCGCTTATCTTTTTTGCATACATCGTTATCGTCATTTCTACCGTCGGCATTGTCCGAGAAGAGGACGAAGGCACGGGTGCGCATCTATTTCAAATTTGGCTCGTGCTAGAGCCGTTTATGCTTGGATACTTCGCTTTCAAATACGTTCTACATGCTCGCAAAGAAGCGCTACGGATTCTGGGACTCCAAATTGCCGCCGCGCTTCTGCCGATATCAGTTGTTTTCTCACTCGGACTGTAGATAGCTCCGTGTACACGACGGCAGTATGTCCATTTGACTACTTCACTCTCGATTTGAAGATCGCGTATACATCTAAATTCCACCCCGAATTGCTTGGTGGCAATCCTCCCCATGGCGACTCCTTTTGCACACAATAACAGCGTTAAAGCCACCAAAGAACCTGTTTTACAGATCGTGCCTTTCCCGCATTATTCTACAGGCATCATCAGGTGTTCGTAGGGAGTTCCTGCCCACATGATCCAAGGGCCTCCGTTCATTTCCGTGCCGTACACCTTTGTATCTAATTTTCCGGTTGGAAATACCATGACGTGTGGTGGCGCATTCATCCAATCTTTTCCCGGCGCCGGTGCTTCCGCGAAAGGATCCGTGTTGCTCGGATCGCTTCCTCCTTGCAACATGTACGCAAGTCCCGGCTGCTTAAGCGCAGGGCTCGTCTTTTGCATGTACGCTCCGAACCACTCCATCGCGGGTTGGTCTACGCAAATCGGATCGTTTCCCGGTGATGCAGGGTAATCAGGAAGACACGTCCATTCATTCGTCCCTTTGCGAAGCTCTGGCAATGTTCCATCGGCGCCCGGCCAATCCAGAACAGTCGCATTTTGCGCGATGCGCATCGGTGCCGCGCTCATAGCACTTTGAATTTTCCATTCATTCGTACCCGGCTCGGCGGTTACTAGAGAGATTTGAGTGTTCGCTTCTAATGCTCCCGATATAGATGCAGACGACTTGTTAGCCACGCTGTACCCGATTGCTCCAGCAACAAGTAGTGCAACGAGAACCCCACCAACAAATGCAGCTTTCATAGGTTGTAGTTATTACTTACTATACTTGCACTCTAACACCAAATACTGTGAGGGCAATGCTACATCCGCGTAGAGGGCTGGAGCATGCTGACGCGGTTGCCTTCGGTGTCGATGATGCTGCAATAGAGGCCAATGCCGGGGATGTTGTCGGGAACGCCAGGCGTCTGGCCGCCAAGGACTTTGCCGCCTGCTTCTGTGACCTTTTTCATACTCGCTTGGATGTCCTCGACGGCAATCACCACACTCAGTGCCTGGTCGGCCTTCGTCCGCTTGAATAAGCCGCCGTTGATGCGGCCTGGTTTTGCGATCATACCTTTTGCATCTGTCTCCGTCGTTTGCACGACGACGTATTCTCCCATTTCGGGCCCCAGCATCTGCGGTTTCCAGCCAAACGTTTTTGAATAAAAATCAGCCGCGCGATTCTTGTCCTCGTATGGCATCTCGAAGTGAACTACTGAATCCATATCTTGTGAAAGTTACTTATTAAAGATGAAGATTGCATTATAACAAACGGGACCTGAGCCATCACAATTTAAAGATATAGTCCAAAGAGAGTTTTCTAAATACTCACAATCACGGGGATTACAATAGGCCTCTTCATCGTTCGCTGAAGGAGGAAGCGGGCCACGGATTCAGCCAAGTCTTCGCGGGCAACATCCAAGTCCGCGGCGCGTGGATTGCGCAGTGAGCCTTCGACGCTCTTGCGAATGATGAGTCGTGTCTGATCCATCAAGTCTTTGTTATCGCGTAGATATACAAAGCCGCGGGAGATAATGTCGGGAGATTTATGCAATTTGCCGGTGCGACGATCGACAGTCGCTACAACGACGCAGAATCCTTCTTGTCCGAGCGCTTTTCTGTCGCGCATCAAGACATCTGAAAGTTCGGAGACGGTCGAGCCTTCGACGACTCGCAGTTCCGATGGCGCCTTCACAGCGTGTTTGGAGACCGTCTCGCCGCCTTTAATATCGATGATCATTCCGTTGTCGGGGATGACGGCGTTCTCTGGCTTCACACCAAGTTCGATAGCAAGATCTGCGTGGACACGCAACATGTAGTGATAGCCGTGGACGGGAATAAAGAATTTCGGCTTTATCTGTCTGTGGATCCATGCGGCTTCTTCACGATATGCGTGACCAGAGGCGTGCACGTCGGATGCGTGGTAGGTAATGATGTGCGGTCCCTGACGTGAGAGATTGTCTTTCAATTTTTGCACTGCGCGTTCGTTGCCAGGAATGACCGAGGAAGAGAGGACGACGGTGTCTGTCGGTTGCAGGCGAATGTGTTTGTGTGACTTGTTGCCGATGCGAGCGAGCGAGGCGAATTCATCGCCTTGTGCGCCTGTTGCAAGGATTATGATTTTCTCCTGCGGGTACCTATCAATATCCTCAACAGCGATAACAGTCTCGTCTCTATATTTGATAAGGCCGATCTCGCGCGCGATCTCGATATTTGTCCGCATTGATCGGCCGTCAATCACTATTTTCTTTCCGTACTCTTCTGCAAAATGAACGACACGGATCAAACGCTCGATGTGAGATGAAAACATCCCGATAACAAGACGTCCTTTTGCATTCTTGATTATATTTTCGAGCGTCTTGTGCACGGTTGGCTCGGGAATGGAAAAGCCGGGCTGCCAGACGTTGGTCGAATCCATGAGGAGCGCTAGCACATTGCGATTTTTGAAAAAGCCGAAGACCTTTTTTTCTTCGTCTGTCGGTTCACCATCCATCTGATCGAGCTTGATATCTCCCGTGAAGACCACGTCGCCATACGGGGTTTCAATAATGATACCCATGGAGTCGGGGACAGTGTGTGTGACACCGAAGAAGCGGATGGTCGTGTTCCCGAGTTTGATTGCTTCGTCTTCTTCTACCTCGCGAATTTTCACGGGAGATGTCTGGGTGAATTCCTCCTGACGCTTCTCGATCATTTTGCCGGTGAGTCTGCGGGTATAGATCATAGGATTTCCGATGCGATCGATGACGTAGGGAATAGCGCCGATGTGATCGAGGTGGCCGTGGGAGATAAGAATTCCCCGGATCTTATCGCGGCGCTCTTCGAGGTAGCCGGTATTCGGCAAGATGTAATCAATGCCTGGTGTGTCTATGTCGCTAAATCCAAAGCCGCAGTCGAGAATGAAAATATCGTTCCCGAATTCAACGGCGGTCATGTTGCGACCGATCTCCTCCACGCCTCCGAGAGGAATAATGCGTACGACGTCCGCCGCGGGCGGCGGGATAGGGGCAGTGCTTGTTTTGCGTTGCGTGGGTTGCTGGTGTTCGACGCGCGCTTTGCCGCGTCGCGGAGGGTGGCTTGAACGAGCGAACCTTCCTCCACCAGGGCGAGTTGTGCGGTGCGGTCCGCGGCTTGGCGGCCGAGCATGGGGCGCAGGCCGAGGTGCTGCGGGGTGAGCTAGGCCCGAAGGAGCACGGTGTCCGTGCCCTGTAGCGCTTGCTGCCGCATGTGGCTTGTTTTCGCGAGATTGTGGTTCCATACTGTGTGATTAATTACTCGTTGGCAAACATCTCCCATACACGTTCAGTATCTGTGTACCATTGGTAGACGTTGAGATATCGCTCCGAAGGAGTGGTAAGAGCGCCAAGTTCTACTCCTTTGAGCATTGAGGGCACAATGTAAATAAATTCCGGCGAATAGAGAAAAATAGCCGGCGTGTCTTTCTCTATCTCCTCATTAAATTTCTTATACAGTAGTTCCCGCTGATTCTTATCTGTTATCGCGCGAGCTTCTGCGAGGTATGAATCAACGCGCGTGTTTGCATACAGGGCGAGATTGAGGCCCGGGTCATTGCGCTGCGAGGAGTGCCAGAATGCAAACAAATCTGCGGTGCGACCCACAACTTCGCCGAAAAGCACGGCATCGTATGCGCGCGGCCGGAGTACGTTGGTATTTAATTCAGAAAGAGAATACACCTGCACCGCGACTTTGATTCCGGCCGCGCGCCAATTAGTCGCAACCGCGTTCGCAGTTACGACTAATTCCGGTTCATCGGCGGTTGCAAGGGTCAAAGATAACTCAACTTTCTTTTTCGTCCACACAAGCGTCGTCTCATCAAACGTCCATCCACCACGCGTGAGGATCGCACGCGCCCTGTCTGCTGCATCAATGTCAGGCGTTGGTGCCGCACTCAAAGAAGCGGTAGTCTGTGAAAGCCGTCTTGGAGTTGCGGGTACGATTATTTCCGTCACACCCGGTGGTATCGCTCCACCGAGCACAACACCGTATCCGCTGAGCGCGGAATGTAGTATTTCTTGTTTATCAATTGCCGCTAGCAAGGCTTCCCGTGCTGCGCTATCCGAGAGCGCCGGAGCATGGTTTTGATTGAAAAAAACTCCGAAAACACGCGGCAGAGTCACACGCGCAATACTAAAATCATTTCGCTCGAGAGCCCCGAGTTCACTTGGCGCTATACCTGCGAGTGCTTCAATCTCGTGCTTATCAAATGCCTGTAGCATTTCTTCCCGATTCGAATAAAAATTAAAGGTTATGCGCTTGAGATACGGCTTGCCGAGAGCGTATCCTTCAAAAGCCTCGAGGACATAGCGGGTCGCTGTCCCGGTGGCATCGGTGTCTGTACGGATGACCTGGTATGGCCCACTTCCCACGGGATGTGTATTTGCGGGACTAAAAGGAAATTCTTCTGGCTGTACATTTTGCCAGATATGTTTTGGCAGAATGCCGATCGTCGAGTTTTCGATAAAGGGTGCGTAGGCGTGAGGGAGCGTGAAAATAACAGTGTGAGGATCCGGAGAGGAAACACGGACTCCTTCCCAGTCTGCGCGACGGGGGCTTTTTACAGTCGGATTTTGCGCTGCTTCGACGGTGAATAATACGTCTGCGGCTGTGACGGGTGTTCCATCGTGAAAGGTTGCATCGGTACGGAGTGTAAATGTATAGGTGGTGCCATCCGCTGATATAGTGAAATTACTCGCAAGGTCGGGAACGACAGAGCCGTCAGGGCGTACACGAGTAAGGCCGGAGTACACAAGTTGGGCCAAATCCTCATCGGGTTGCGAGAGCGTGAGCACGGGATTAATGAATCGTGCAGAACCGACCTCGCCTTCTATGAGGCTTCCTCCTTCCGCAGGGACATCGACGGATACTGAAGCATTGACTCCGGCAAGCAATGCGAAGGCGGAGGCGCCGAGTACTATCGAGAAGATATAGAGCACAAGACGTTCTCCCGGAGAGAACGTCCGAAGCGCGTCTTTCAGGAATGAAAGACGCCATAGAGAACGGGGTTTTGTCAGTGTGTCGGAATAGGAGTCAAGATCCATACCCGGTTAGGACAATTTTGAATAGTTTCTGCCGCTGTTCATATACGTGTCATAGGTACTATTAGCTGATATCAAGTTCTTTTTCTGTGGGAGCTGTTTTCTGCAACCGAGGCGATCCAAAATTGTCCTACCGGGCATAACGCGATATACGCGCTTCTCTAGCTCGCGGAAGCGAGGAAGGAATGCTCTTAGCTGATAACAAGATTAACCAATGCCGAAAGTGCAAACAGTATACCAAGGACAATCGTGGCGCGGAAGAGGGTGCGCTCCAAGCCGCGACGAGTGTGAAAACCGGAGCCGAAATTATCTGCTCCAAAGGCTCCACCGAGTGATGCTCCCGTGCGCTGCAAGAGAATGGCACCGATAAGGAGGATCGAGAGACCAATCTGCACGAAAGGCAGCATCTGCTGCAGAAAAACCATTACGATAAGCCTAGCATGTCCCGAAAAGGTGCGCAAGCTGCTGGGGGACAGCTGCTGGGGGAAGATGTTGGGGGAAGAGAGGTCCACGCGTAGGGTTCAAGGTGCATGATATGATCACCTCTACACGGAATCGTCTTGCTGTAACCCTATGCGCTTTGCCTCGATCATTTTTGATTTTGACAGCACGATCGTGGACTGTGAGACTCTTGATCTTCTAAGCGAGGTGGCACTGGAGGGCAGATCCGATAAGGAGACAATAGTAAAAGAGGTCAAGCACATCACGAATCTAGGGATGGAGGGTAGAGTACCGTTCGGGGAGTCGCTCGCTCGCCGGATGGCTCTTATCGCTCCCGACCGGACGGCTGTCGAGACTGTCACTGCACGCATGGTGGAACGTATAACGCCGTCATTCCTCGCGCACCGCGATTTTTTCACCAGTCACCACGACGCGATCTACGTTATCTCCGGTGGTTTCGACGAGGTAATCATACCGGTCGCGGATATGCTCGGTATCGATCGGACACACATTTTTGCGAACACATTCGTTTATGACGATAACGGCATCGTCGTCGGCGTCGACCAGACACGGCCCTCTGCGCAGACAGGAGGCAAGGCACGGGCAGTCGAGGAGGCGCGCTTGCCGCGCCCTTCTGTCATCGTCGGCGATGGGTGGACTGATTATGAAATAAAACAGAAAGGAGTCGCCGATGTTTTCATATGCTACGCGGAACATGCAAGGCGCGAGAAGGTCGTTCTGAACGCCGATGCCGTCGCGATGTCATTCGACGACCTACTCCGTTCGTGCGAGGCGTGAGTGCGTGATTAAATCATCCGCTCGCGGATGACGTTTGGGATTGCCCTGAGAGAGACGAGCACGTCCTCGGTCGGTTTTGTGCCGACATCTATCAGGGTGTACGCATATGCGCCGCGCGCACCATTCGCAACACTTTCGATGTTGACACCATGCGTTCCTAGGGTATGTGTGATCTGTCCCAACATGTCGGGAACGTTTTTATGAATAAGTGAAATGCGCGCGGCGCTTCTTCCTTCAAGCGCGATATGCGGGAGGTTTACAGCGTTCACGATGGTGCCAGTCTCGATGTAATCTTTCATCTGACGTGCCGCCATGACTGCGCTTTGTTCCTCGGCCTCCTCAGTCGAAGCTCCCAGGTGGGGGAGGGCAATGACGCTGGTTTTGCCGCGAAGCTCGGCAGTGGGGAAGTCTGTCACATAGCGCAACACTACTCCCCCGGAAATACCAGCAAGTACTGCGGCATCATCAACGATGCCACCACGCGAGAAATTCAGAATGATCACACCGCGTTTAGTATATGTGAGTGCCGCTGCACCAATGATCCCTTTCGTTTCGGGAAGGAGCGGCACATGGACGGTGATGGCATCAGATGCAGCAAATAGCGCAGTAAGATCGGTTGTTACAGAAACGGTAGATGAGAGTCGCGCGCGTTGTTCGGGAGTCGCGTGCGGGTCGAACCCAATCACAGTCATACCGAGCTTTGTGGCCGCATTTGCTACTTGGCCGCCGATAGCTCCGAGCCCGATGACCCCGAGCGTCTTTCCCATTACCTCGAATCCGGCAAACTTTTTCTTGCTTGCTTCTACTTCTTTTTCCAAAGCATCGCCCTCGCTTGTAAGGGATTCGACGAACCCAGCTCCTGCCGGAATGTTGCGATAAGCGGCGATGATGCTACCGATCACAAGCTCTTTCACGGCATTGGCATTTGCGCCCGGCGCGTTGAAAACGACAATTCCGCGTTCGCTCATCGCGTCGACCGGGATGTTGTTCACGCCGGCACCGGCGCGGGCGATGGCGATGACAGAATCAGGAATTGTTTCTGTTAGTAGGTTCTGCGAACGGACGAGGATGCCCACTGAGTCTGGTATGTCGGGACCGACGGTATATGTATCTCCGAAGACCGCGAGTCCTTTTGGCGCGATAGCGTTATAGGTTCGAATATTCATGAGCGAGTGTTTCGTTTAGCAAAATCATTCATAAAGGAAACGAGCTTTTCGACGCCTTGCATTGGCATCGCATTATAAAGGGATGCGCGCATGCCGCCCACCGAGCGGTGGCCTTCGAGCCCGACGAATCCGTGCTTTTCCGCTTCCGCAAGAAAAGTCTCATTTAAAGATTCATCACGCAAAAAGAACGGCACATTCATGAGCGATCGATCGGCGAGTGCGACCGGATTGCGATAGAAACCCGAGCCTTTGTCGATTACGGAATAGAGTAGGGAAGCACGTGCCTGCGCGCGCTTCTGCATCTCGGCGACGCCGCCCTGTTTCTGAACCCACTCAAAAACGAGACCGGCCATATACCACGCGAAGGTCGGCGGCGTGTTGAGCATAGAATCATTCTTCGCTTGCTGTGCATAGTCGAGCACGTCGGGGGTGATAGGAAGCACCTGTCCGCAGAGGTCTTTTCGGACAATAACAATAGTGAGCCCTGCCGGCCCGATATTCTTTTGTGCGCCGGCGTAAATGAGCCCAAATCTGGACACGTCGATCGGCTCCGAAAGTATCATCGACGACATGTCGGCGACGAGAGGGCGAGCGGTGTCAGGCACGCCCCCGATACGTACACCATGAATCGTTTCGTTTGATGTGTAATGCAGATAGCCATGTTCTTTTGTCGTTTTGAGATGCGCGAGGTCGGGGACAGAGGTGAAACCGTTTTCCTTGCCAGAAGCGACTACATCCACCGTGCAATACTTACCGGCGGCTTTGATGGCTTTCTCGGACCACGCGCCGGTATTGATATATGCCGAGCGAGTCGCACCGCGGAGAAGATTCATCGGGATCGCGCTGAACTGCAAGCTCGCCCCGCCCTGCAGAAAGAGGACATGGTGCGTGTCGGGTATGGCGAGCAGAGCGCGCAGGCGCTTTTCGGCGCTCGCCGCAATTTCGACGAAGTGGTCGCCGCGATGACTCATTTCGGCGACTGACATTCCGCTTGCGTTCCAATCGAGCATGTCACGAGCGACGGTTGAAAGCACCTCTTCTGGCAATACTGCTGGCCCGGCGTTGAAGTTATATACGCGTGCCATGAATATAATGAAGCGAAGCATATACCCTCATCCTCATGTCATCAACCCGTCCCGATTTTCATGCCGAGTATTCGACCCAGGAGGTCATCCTACTGGATGAGGCATAGAAAATCGCAGTTCTTTAGGGCGCTCCTTTCAGAGAATTGTTAATACACCCCGGCTGCCTTTTCTTTGAGATACAAGATGAATTGGTTGGAGAAATTCAAGAGGCTCTTAAAGGGCGTCTCGATAATGAAATCCAAGATGAACACAAACATGTTGATCGTGGAGAATTTTCTCGTCAACCAGTGTCCTGCGCGAATCACGGGAACCGCGAACATATTCGCGAGAAGCGAGAAGCTGCTGTCTCGAACTTTCCAGCGATTCGCTCTGTAGCGAATACGAAACGCGAAATAGCTTACTAAGACGAAGAACAAGAAGAAAAGAAACATGCTAACCACATTGAACGCAAGTATCTGAAGTACGCCGAGGATGCATCCAAATATCCCTAAGACAAGGAGCGCGTACAAGACTCCAAATGTCTTCCCGAATTTTGCGTGGCCGCGGATCTGTATGAGGTGGGTGTCTCCTTGGTACACGATTTGCCGCATTCCACGTATGATTGCCTCGGTGTTAGCTTCGTCCAGCGAGCCGACGCGGTAGGTCAAACTAAAGAGTAATAAAGGATGAAATGCGATGTTGATAAGAAGCGGGACGTAACTGCTGTACCCGAGGATGAATCGTTCGTACGGCAATTCAATGACGAGGGCAAGGATAATTTTCGTGAACAATAAATAGAAAACAGCGCGTCTTCCGCTCGATCTGATCTTTGCATTTTCCCCCTCATATTTTGTCTCAAGGAATGTTCGTACGGCATTTTCCATTTCCTCCCCATCGCCTAATACATCTGCTGCTTCACTTCCATCGCGCTGTACGAATTCATGGATGATGCGGAAATAGATGCTCTCTTTCTTGATCTTCTGAACAATTTGCCACTGAAGCGGATTTTCTACATGTGCTCGTATTCTCGCAATGATCTCCGGAATCTGGGGTGCTGTTACTTCAATACCCTCCGCGCTCCCCCTCTTCCACTGCGGTACATACAAAAGCCATAGTACGTAGGAAAGCATTGCATCGTCAGAACCGAGGAGGGCACGACGGCATGCGCACAGTATTTGCACATCAAGAATCTGTTCCTCTGATTCGGGCGCTTGTATCCGAGCGCGTATTGTCTTGTAGAATGCCTCAGCTACGGCGTCGTCGCGGATATGTTCACGCGGAGCGAGCACAGATTCTATATCGCTCGCGACGAACCCAAGAACCGCGCGCCTCGCTGCATGAGAGGGGAGAAGTTCATAGAGACGCATAAATTTCTCTATGGAAAGATCAACATGACGAACCCCTCCTTGTGTGGCTTCTTCTTTCTTGAGATACCCTCC
>CAZFMA010000077.1:0-4030 GCA_964520015.1 uncultured Candidatus Saccharibacteria bacterium | reverse complement strand
TCCTCGGTCTCGATCGCGCGCCGCATCTGCAGTGCTCCCCGGAACCTTTCTTGAACACGGGAGAGATCGCCGCCGCCCTTCCAGCTGGCAGCGATATCCGCGAACACGCCGGCACCTCCTGGAGGAGGGGCCGCATGACTGTGTGCCATTTGGGAGCCTCTTTCAAGAACAGTTGCTCATAACGCATGAGGCCCCACACCATGTGGAGCCTCGAAAGCCTAGCGCGGAAGTGTGTTTGAGACAAGAAACCTCAAGAAACCTACAGAGCTGAAGTCGAAGAAGCGGGCATCGCCATTGCCTTTGGCTGCAGAAGGAAGCCGACCACAACGGCGGGAATCACCCAGTAGCCGAGAAGTATGAGCGTAGTCCAGTTCCAGATAAAGGGTACGAAATTCGGCAATACACCCACAACGGCGGACATGGATCCGGTCTGTGCCAAAACTCCCGCGACACCCGTCACAAAGGCAGTTGCAATCGCAACGACAAAGCCGATGACGCCGAAGGCGAGGCCGCCCTTGAGACCTCGAGGTGCTCCCTTCATGTACCACCATGTGAGGACCGCTACCACGAGAGCAGCAAGAACGACGAACACCATATATTGTGGTGTGAAGATTCCACCTGCACCTGCAGCAACAGGGACGAGAGCGACGAGTGCCGCAATCACTGTATTAATCAAATAATTGCCCAAAAATGCCACTAATACTGATCGTTCAACGTTCATGGTGTAAGTGATAATTTATAAATTAAGCTAGAACCATCTAACGATAGCACATGTTCTCACGCTACTATTGGGGTTTCGGGCGTCCTGTGGACACTGGTCCTCGTCTCCCTCGTGTTTATCATGCCGCTCTGTTGTGATGAGGAGATTTGCGCTCTAGCTGATATTATGGCCGAGGTCAATAACCGAAAGGGTCTGGTCATGTCTGCGTCCGTGACGCTCGCAAATCCGGCCGCAGCGCGGCCGGTCAACCAGACGATGGTCTGGTGGTTTTCCGGAGTACACGCGATGGCGGTTGTTGCCGTCGTGTATCTGATCGCTGTGCGGTGCGAGACAGCGACAGTAATGCTCGCAGTCGGCATGTTCTACGCCTGCCATCTATCCATCACCATGGGCCCCCACCGGCTCTACGCGCACGGCGCATACGAAGCTTCGTGGGTGTTGGAGGTCCTGCTGCTGATCCTCTCCGCGGCGACGCTACAGAGCAGTGCCTTGTGGTGGGCGGTATACCACCAGCGGCACCACTTCGTCACCGATACCGAACGAGATCCGTACACCGTTCTGCACGGATTTTGGTGGGCGCACTTCTGGTGGATGCTCCACGCGCGAAAGGAGGTTCCCCCGGGCGGACGGAGGCTCGTGGGGAACAAGCTGCTCATTTTACAGCACAAATACTACTGGCCTCTGGGCTTGCTGGCGGGCCTCGGATTGCCAACAGCGATTGCTTCGCTGTGGGGTGATCCGGTGGGCGGTTTCCTCGTCGCCGGTTTCCTGCGCCTCGTTCCGCAGTATCACCTCACCTGGTCCGTCAACTCCGTCGCGCATACCTTTGGTTGGCGTCGGTATCCAAACCAGGGGACTGCGCGTACGAATCCGCTGCTCGCACTGTTCACCGTGGGCGAGACCTACCACGAGCGGCATCATCTCGCCGAAGGGGACTATCGATTGGGCAACAGGTGGTACGACCTCGACGTCGGGAAGTGGGCCGTCTGGTTGTGCGCGCAGATCTGGCTTGCGCGCAACCTGAATACCGTCTCTGAGGAGATCGTGATCGCAAAAGCCCACGCAGCCGCGGCATAGAATCGCGGCCAACCTCGCTCTTTCTGTTCTTCTTCAAAACTCGCCCCGGGCTCACGCTCGGGGCAAACCTTTTTAATACAGCGCCGAGCTGTCAATCAGGCGGTATATCATTGCTCTCATGCGGCGGAGTGTGCAGATCAAGGCGATAACGATTTTGATTCTTCTGATCATTACGATTTGTATTTGGTATGCGGTCATTATTGAAGGCAGAGGAAAAGTACTTACCGTTTCATTTTTAGATATTGGGCAGGGAGATGCGATTTTTATTGAAGCACCGGGAGGACGACAAGTACTTATCGATGGTGGACCGGGAAGTACGGTCTTGCAGCGACTCTCAGAAGTTACTCGTTGGTATGATCGCTCGCTCGACGTCGTCATCCCGACGCATCCGGACGCTGATCACATCAGCGGCTTTATAGATGTACTCGATCGCTACAATGTTTCAACGATCATCCGCCCGAGCGTAGAGGGTGATACCAAAATGTGGGGAACTCTTTTGGATGCAGTAAAGCAAGAAGGTGCGGAAGAAATCACAGCAATGCGAGGGCAAATAGTTGATTTAGGAGGAGGCGCGTATCTTGAAATACTGTTTCCCGATCGGTTGGTACCCAAGGTGGAAACGAATACCGGATGTGTCGTCTCACGGCTTGTCTACGGCAATACTGCGTTTATGTTTTCATGCGATGCGCCGCAATCTATTGAAAAATATCTTGTTGCACTGGATGGCGCATCGCTTCACTCAGACGTATTGAAAGCGGGGCATCACGGTTCGAAGACTTCGTCGTCAGAACTTTTTGTCGGATACGTAGATCCCGACTACGCAGTATTTTCACGCGGCTGCAAAAATACCTACGGACATCCCTCGCCGGAAATTGTCGAGCGATTCAAAGATTTCAACATCCCTACCCTCGATACATGCACAGAAGGCACTATCACTTTCGTGTCTGATGGTGTGACTGTAGTACGCGAATAATCTTCCCAGTTGTGAGCGGTCGTCATCAATAGGGAATATTGCGCCGGAACCCTTAGACAAGACCTGCCTTTTTAAGCGTGAGAAACGCGCCGCGCCCACGCACCAAAGCGAAGCTTGGTGTGGGACTTCGGCTCGATTCATGGGTAAACCACGAGCGGGAGAATGTTTTACTTTACGAGGCCGGCTGCTTTAAGTGTTATATATGCGCCTCGCTTCTGCATTGTCTTCAATCCTTTTGCCGAAACCTTGATAGTGATTTTCTTGCCGAGCTCGGGGATGAAGAGAGTCTTTTTCTGGAGATTCACCTGGCGGCGGCGTTTGCCAGTCGGGTTGAATTTGGTAGCACGGACGCGGTTGGAATACCCGCCACCCACTTGGCTCGTTTTACCTGTTATGTCACACGTTCTTGCCATACGTTTTACACTCGCTTGCCCCGTTAGAAGCGAAGCTTTCTAACCTGGGGTGCCATATGTTGGGGCATCCTAGCATTCGTGGCTTAGAAACGCAATCAAATATATACTTCTTGTATGACTGGTCCGGAACAACCTCGAAGCCCATGGGCGGACGGGGATAAGTGGGAAGAAGAGCTTGGTGCTGAAGCTGTAAAGCAATTGAGAGCCAACCGTCAGCAACGCGCTTTAATGCGCGAAAGGAACAGGAACATACGAAAGGGCATGCTTGAAACACTGGATGAGAATGATCCGGAACGGAAAGCGCAGCTTATTATCGAAGTTGAACGACAGATGTTTCGGAGGAACATCGAAATACATAAAGGTGCGGTGGAAGAGGTTTTTAGTGTCGATGAAAATACCGGTCAAATCCTTGTGAGCGCGAAAGAATATCTCATGACGGAACCCCGCAAACCAAGGTTTTTGAGGTGTGTATCCCCAGCCGGCAGACAAGAAGGGATTGTCCGCTTCGCTCCTGATGATGTACGAAAAGCCGCTCAATGGTTCATGAATCAATATCCGGAAACCAGCTTCACCTTTGAAGAAGATCGGGGGCACGGGACATTCTCCTATAAAGCGACAGTACGGGAAAAAGGCGAATGATCGCG
The DNA here is from genome assembly GCA_964520015.1 of uncultured Candidatus Saccharibacteria bacterium. Classification (GTDB taxonomy): domain Bacteria; phylum Patescibacteriota; class Minisyncoccia; order Phycocordibacterales; family UBA2100; genus UBA10103. The sequence continues at coordinate 202 of CAZFMA010000077.1, read as the reverse complement.
GCAATGATTCGATGCTCATGATAGTATTTCCGGATGGATATTTTTAGCATCGGATTTGTCTTAGTGGTCATCGTGTTTTCGGTCATTATCCACGAGGTAATGCACGGAGTTGCGGCCGATTCGCTTGGCGACCCGACCGCGCGCTACGCTGGAAGGCTCACATTGAATCCAATCCCGCACATCGACTTTTTCGGATCTATCA
>CAZFMA010000076.1:0-8004 GCA_964520015.1 uncultured Candidatus Saccharibacteria bacterium | reverse complement strand
ACCTTCGAGTCCCTCTTCAAGCTTCACGAAGACTCCAAATTCCGTCGCACCCGTCACGACGCCGTCCAAGACATCACCCACATGGTATTTCTCCACGAGCGAAGCGCGCTCCGTAACTCCCGCACCGCGCTCGGAGAAAATAAGTTTCTGCTCTTTCGGACTCGCGGTAATGACCATCACTTCCAATTTTTGCCCGACCATTTTTTTCAGTTCTGTAAAAATCTTTTCCTTGTCACCATCGGGGACGCGCGGATAATGCGCAGGAGAGAGCTGCGATGCAGGAAGGAATCCTGCGATGCCGTTCCAATTGATGATGAGTCCGCCTTTGTTGGCGTCTGTGACCGGCAATTCGAAGACTGTCTTTTTGATCGATGCCTGCTCCGCCTCGTTCCAGATAACCGCTTGGCGTGCCTCGCGAAGCGAGAGCTCGATGTAGCCTTCGGCGTTGTCCATTCCGACGACTTTCGCCGTGACAGTATCTCCGATGTTTACATTTTTCAGTGCTTCGCGTGCCGAGAGGTATTCGCGGCCGTAGATGATGCCCGTGCCAAACGGTGCGAGATCGATAAAGACGCGCGCGCGACCAATTGCCACGACCGGCCCTTCTACCACGTCATCGATTGCCGGCGGCGTGCCGGATCTTTGCAAAAGCTCGGCCATCGGCCCCTGCTTTTCTACTACTCCCTCTATTTCGTTCTCCTCGTTAACAACCTTCTTATCTTCAACCATATAATTGTCGTTCGGACTATCCTGCTTGCGCTACCGTTTCTGTATGCAGGGAAGCCTTACCGAACGCTTCTATTAATTAATAATCGCCCGATAGGGCGTGCATTCAATATATATGATGTCTATCGTTTCCGCAAGTATAAAAAGTTCGACCGGAGAGAGTCTGCCGCCGTGCCCGCAGGCAACGTGACATACTCTCTCCGGGAGGCCGAACAGGGAGAAACGGCCTTAGGGACGTCTGCCGGGAGGCAGGTGGCCGCAGGGCCACAGACATCTCTCTTGGCCACAATGGCCGGTAGAGAACAGAGAACGTCAGTCGGACGTGTCACGCGGTGAGTGTCCAACTCATCCTAGTGCGTGTCACTCCGACTTGTCGGCGACGTAGGTTCAGGGCGCCATCGCCTAGGACCGGATGATGGTCTCCGTCGAGATCGCCGTGGTCGTGACCGGGTTCGTCCACACGATCGCGAGGCCGGGGTCATGCGTGCGCATGATTCGTTCTCCTCGTTGGGGGGATCCGGCCTTTCAGGGGCCGGGGCTCTCCCTAGCCGCAACGATGCGGTTCGGGCCGTTTTTAAAGCTACTCTCTCTCTTTATGTTGGTCAAGGACGCGCGCTGTCCTTTAGGGGATACGGAAATTGGTACATTATCGGATTGACAATGTACTAAACTAAAGTAGTATGGTTTAGTATGACCAACGTAACCGTACCACTCCCCGAATCATTGCTTGAATTTGTCGATCGTCAGGTCGAAGAACACAAGGCTGATTCGCGCGCGGGGTTTATTCGTCGTCTTATCGCTGTCCAGCTTGAGAACGAGATCCTCGTAGCCCACATTGAGGCAGTTGAGGCATATCGACAGGGGAAAACTCTTAAAGGAAATCTGCGAGACTACGCGAAGAAGCGCTAGTCTATGGCTTTCTCGATCGAATATTCGAGTAGATTTATTCGCGCATTCAGAAAGATCGAGCCTGATCTTCAGGAAGAAATTATTGAGAAAGTCGAGCTATTGAAAAATGTTCGCAATCACAAACGCTTGAAAGTGCATAGACTAAGCGGGAAGTTGAAGGGAATTTGGAGTTTTTCAGTGAACTATCGGATTCGCATTACGTTCTTTAAACCAAAGAAAAATACCATTGTCCTCGAAACTGTCGGTACTCACGACGAAGTGTATTAGGCCAAAAGAACGAACAGCACCCGTATAGGATGCTATTCAGCTGTGTTTGGTATTATGCAGGGCGCCACCTGTTGGCCCTTGTTTAATTCATCCGACCGGGTGAGTTAAACAAGGGCTGCTCGATCGGGGGGACATGACTCGCTCCTTTCTTCTTGCTGGGCTATAATATAAGCACCCCAGAAGCAAAACTCTTAACATTTTGTCTTGTCGGGACCCATCTTTCTAGAGATTACAAAGTGGCTCAAATTGGTAGTCAGTTGAGTTTGCTACGGGGTATAAGATTTTCTAAGCTCACTATATTCGCCAACAAAATCTAATATGATCCTTACTTTTCACGAAGGCGCATGTATACGCGCGAGTGCGGGAGACACGACACTCGTCTTCGGGCCAGTTTCCAAAAGCTCGAAGAATTTCAAGCCGACGAATTTTGGCGCCGATGTCGCATTCATCTCACTCAATCACCCGGACATGAATGGCAGCGAAGAGGCGGGCCGCGGAGAGAAGCAGCCGTTTGTTATTTCGGGCCCGGGCGAGTACGAAGTGAAGGACATTACCGTCGCAGCGTTTGGCGCGGGCTCTATGTATGGCAGCGAGGGACGCATCAATACGATTTACTCTGTTCACTTCGACGATATGTCGATCCTCTATCTCGGTGCACTTGGTGATCTCGATGTCCCGAATGATGTACTGGAGATGGATTCACCGGATGTACTCATTGTGCCGATTGGTGGCAATGGCGTACTCAACGCAGCGGAGGCACAGAAGCTCGCCGTAAAGCTGGAAGCGAAAATTGTGATCCCGATCCTCTATGACGACAAATCGCTCAAACAATTTTTGAAAGAAGCAGGCGAAGAAGTAAAGCCGGTCGACAAATTGACGATCAAACCGCGCGATCTTGTGGGTAAAGAAAATGATGTCGTGGTCTTATCAGCATAAGTCTTTGCTGTGGTAATACAGAAAACCATCAAGAATCTTAAACAAGGCCCCAAGGAAGATAAGGTGGCTGTCGCAAGCGGCATTGCCATTTCTGTCGTGGGAGTACTCCTCGTGGGATGGATAATTTTGTTTTTCCACAAAATCCAGAACACTGATCAGGAATTTCAAATCGGAGGAGGAGCGCAGAGCGAATTTGATTTTGAGAATGTAAAAGAAGCACAACGCCAACTGAAAGACGCATATTCGAATACCTCGGATCAGTTGCGCCAAATTCGCGATGAAGCCGCTGGTCGGATGGCGCCTCCCCCGGAAGAGCGTGCGCAAGGAACGGGAGAGCGTGCAGATCCTTTTGGCACTCCGGGGGCAAACTCCTATTAACGTGCATATAGGAGCTCTCTAAATCAAGGTTTTTTGAGTAGTTGTGACTAGCGGAAAAACTCCTTTTCTGCTACAATTACCATCACTTTATGAGCGCTCGCAAAGACGAAAAAACACCGAATCCAGGTGAAAAAGCCCCTCACATAAACGTCGTCTCACGCTCGATTACGACCGAAATGCGCGAGTCGTATCTCGACTACGCGATGTCAGTTATTACCTCGCGCGCGCTTCCTGATGTGCGCGATGGATTAAAGCCGGTGCATCGCCGCGTTCTCTTTGCCATGCAAGACATTGGTCTTACTGCTTCAGCGAAGACGCGCAAATCAGCGACCGTGGTCGGCGAAGTACTGGGCAAATATCATCCGCATGGTGATGCGTCTGTGTATGATGCGATGGTGAAAATGGCGCAGGATTTCACGATGCGCTATCCCTTGATTGTGGGTCAAGGCAACTTCGGCTCCATCGATGGCGATGGCGCTGCTGCGATGCGATATACAGAAGCGAAAATGTCGCGCCTTGCGGGAGAGATGATGCGCGATATTGATAGAGAAACTGTTGAGTTCGTCCCCAACTACGACAATACAAAGATGGAACCGGCTGTCCTACCTTCTGCGACACCAAATCTTCTTTTGAATGGCACGCTCGGAATTGCCGTCGGTATGGCGACCAACATCCCCCCACACAATCTTCGCGAAGTCTGCGGAGCCTCCATCCATCTTATAGAAAATCCGGATGCGACGACCGAGGATCTTTTGCAAATCGTACAAGGACCGGATTTCCCGACCGGTTGCATTGCATTCAATCAAAAAGATATTGCTCACGCGTACTCGACTGGTCGCGGCGGTGTTGTCGTACGCGGAGACGCCGAGATCGTGGAAGGTAAGAAAGGCGACTATCAGATCGTTATTACTTCGATCCCCTTTCGCGTCAACAAATCCGATCTTCTCACCAAGATCGCTGACTTGGTACATGAGAAAAAGCTCGAAGGCATCCGCGACATTCGTGATGAGAGCACCAAAGACATTCGCATCGTGATCGAGCTCAAAAACAATGCGAATGCACAGACGGTACTCAATTATTTATATAAACACACCCAGATCGAAGAGACCTTTCATTACAACGTCGTTGCGCTCGTCGATGGCGTGCCGCAAACGCTTTCTCTCAAAGCGCTTCTTGAATACTTCATTGCTCACCGGAAGGATGTGGTCACCAAGCGCACCCGCTATGATCTCAAAGTAGCGCAAGCGCGTGAGCACATCTTGCTTGGCCTCAAAAAGGCGCTCGATCATATCGACGAGATCATCGCACTCATCAAAAAGAGCAAAGATGTGGATGACGCCCGCGCGAATTTGATGAGCAAATTCAAGTTCTCTGAGCTCCAGGCGAATGCCATCCTCGACATGCGCCTACAGAAACTTGCCGGCCTTGAGCGCAAGAAGATTGAAGACGAATTGAAGGCGGTGCAGGCACTCATCGAAGAATTGACCGCGCTTTTGAAGAGCGAAAAGAAATTGATGGATTTGATTAAGAAAGAAATTAAAGAGGTGATCGAAAAATACGGCGATGATCGCCGTACAAAGATCGTAAAGCGCGGTGCGACGATCCTCTCTGCCGAAGATTTGATCGCCGACGAGGACTCTGTACTCGTTCTCACGAGCGGTGGCTACATCAAGCGCACGAATCCGAGCGAATACCGCAGACAGAAGCGCGGGGGAGTAGGCGTGGTAGACCTCGACACCAAGGAAGAGGATTTTGTAACGCAATTCCTGACCGCGAGTGCGCACTCTGATCTGCTCTTCTTCTCTGATCGTGGCAAGGTCTATCAATTGAAGATGTACGATCTGCCGGAAGGCAAGCGCGCGACCAAAGGCAAGTCGATCATGAACTTTATTTCACTCGAACAAGGCGAACAGATCACCTCGATTCTCGCAATGCCGAAAGAAAAGAAAGCAGTCGAAGGCCTGTCGCTTCTTATGGCGACCCGAAACGGAACCGTGAAGCGGGTTGCGGCGTCACAATTCCATGAAGTACGACGTAGTGGTCTTATCGCGATCGGACTTGATAAAGGCGATGCGCTTATTTCCGCGCAATTTGTGTATGCCGGCGATGACGCGGTTCTTGCCACTTCGAAAGGTCAGGCAATTCGGTTTGCTGCAAAGGATGTGCGCGAGATGGGTCGCCAAGCGGCGGGGGTGCGCGGAATGAAATTGAAAGCAGGGGATACGATTGTCGGCACTGGCGTTGTGCCAAAGGGTGCAAAGGACGCAGAGCTTCTCGTGCTCTCTTCTACCGGCTACGGCAAGAAAACAAAACTTTCTGAATACAAAACCCAGGGGCGCGGCGGCGGCGGCATCAAGACCATGTCCATAACTCCAAAGACGAAGCAGCTCGTGGGAGCGGCGGTTGTCCTTCGCGGCGGCGAACTTGTCGCAATGTCGAAGAAAAGTCAGACCATCCGCACCGGGCTCGAGGAAATCCCGACGCTCTCGCGCGCGACACAGGGAGTCCGCGTCATGAAAATGCGCGAAGGGGATCAGGTTGCTTCGTTTGTCGTATTCGAATCGGAAGAGGTGGTGACCGAGTAAGGCTGTATTTCAATTTCCCCACTGTCGAGTCTGTGAAGCGCGGAGCTTCATCCGCCCGGTATATAATAGAAGGAATGCAAACGCAGGTACCGCTTCAAACGGCAGGCCGTGCCCAGTACCACACTTTGGCTTCGTTTTGCGAAACCAAGCAGTGTAGGGGACGTTATAGAGTTATTCGAGCTATTGGTATATGAGTACAACAAATACGGCAAAACAGGAGCAAAGCCAAAGTGTGGTCACTGGGTTTTCACATCCGCGCCGCAATATCGCAGCGCTCGGCGTCGAGCCCGGAATGTCTGTTGCTGATTTCGGATCAGGGAGCGGGATCTACGTCCTCCATATTGCCGAGGCCTTGGAAAACGCAGGACATGTCTATGCGATCGATATTCAGCGCGATCTTCTGAAACGCTTGAAAAACGAAGCACATCGGCGTGGATTCAAAAATGTGGAAGTTATCTGGACTGACCTCGAAAAGGCCGGGTCGTCGAAGATCGCAGACAAGAAGCTTGATCTTGTGCTCATTTCGAATCTCTTATTTCAAATAGAGAACAAAGCTGCCGTATTGAAGGAGGCGTGGCGGATCGTGCGACCGAATGGCCGCCTAGCAATCATTGACTGGCGAGAATCATTTGGTGGCATGGGGCCGCAAAAAGGAGATGTCGTCACGAAAGAGGCAGCCGAAGCGCTTGCCGAGGGCGCCGGATTTACGCTGGAGCGTGAATTTCCAGCCGGCGCACACCATTACGGGCTTATATTTCGTAGAAAATAATAAGCGTATGCGAATATATTTTCTTGACCCGCCTAAATTTTTAAAGGTCTATGCGTAAGCATGGCACAATGTTACGATTTCTTTTACTGAGAACGCAGGATGTATTCTTGCTTCAGAAAATTTGGGCGGGTGTAAGAGTTACTGAGCTCGTTCCACTCGCTAAGAACCTCTAACATGAAAAAATCCCTATTCCAAATCATTCTCTTAGTGGTTTTCGGGAGCCTCGCGGTTGTGGGAGTATTGGTATTTGCTCTCGCCGTAGGAGGGGGACAGACCAATACGGTGGGGCCTGTGATAATCTGGGGCACCTTCGATGAGATTGCTTTTTCTACTGTTATTCGCGATGCAGCGCAAAATTCTCCGGGATTGAAACAAGTGTCATACGAAGAAAAAGATCCAGCGACATACGAGCGCGAACTTACCGAGGCACTTGCAAGCGGCACGGGCCCCGATCTTTTTTTCCTGCGGCAGGACTACGCGTTCAAAAATGCCGGTAAGGTCACACTTGTACCATTCTCGGTGTTTTCAGAGGATAACTTTACGAACACCTTTATTGAAGCAGCGCAGTCCTTTCTGACCAAAGAGGGTTTTGTCGCGGTTCCGGTGCTTGCCGATCCGTTGGTTCTCTTTGTAAACAAAGATATGCTCGCTTCAGGGGGAATTGCGGAGCCGCCGAAGTATTGGGATCAACTCTTTAATATGTCGAAAAAACTTACGACAGAAGATGATTCGGGATCAATTGTACGATCCACGATTGCGCTCGGCGAATATCAAAATGTCCCTCATGCCAAAAACATTCTTGCGACGCTGATTATTCAGACAGATGGCTCTGTGACAGGAGAAAACAATGCAGGGGATTTAACTTCAAATCTCAACACCCCCGGCGTCATCTCGGCACTCCGTTTCTTTACTGAATTTGCCGATCCATCGAAAGACGACTACTCATGGAATCGCTCACTTCCGGATGCACAAAAGGCCTTCGCTGCGGGCGATCTCGCGCTTTACATCGGGTATGCAAGCGAGGCACCGCTTATCGCCCGCACGAATTCGAATCTTAATTATGCTCTAGCGCCCCTGCCACAAATACGAGCAAGTCGCTCTGCGCTTGGCGATGCGCGGGTCTATGGACTCGCGGCATCTCGCACGGGCCAGAACCCCGGAGGAGCTCTGACCGCCGCTTTCCTCCTCGCGGATAAAACTAATTCGCATTCCCTTTCCGTTGTGCTCTCCCTTTCTTCTGCACGGGCCGATGTTCTCCAGGAAATGATGCCAACAAACAATCAGGCGGCGTCATTGCTCCCCGATAGTATTTGCAGAGGGCAGAATGTCGCGCACTGCTCGACTATTTTTGCTCGTTCGTGGGTTGATCCAGACCCGGAAAAGACAGACCAAATCTTTCGCGGTATGATAGAAAATACGACAAGCGGCGCACTG
>CAZFMA010000075.1:0-11656 GCA_964520015.1 uncultured Candidatus Saccharibacteria bacterium | reverse complement strand
GGCTTTCTTTCAGGAAGCAAATCGGGGTTCAACTCCCCGTGAGGTCATATCCGAACCCATCCAATTCCTGTGGTAAAATGTATGCATGGGTACGAAGAGGGCTCCAGCAAGGAATCGAGCGATCAAGCTACGTCTGAGCGGAAAGAGCTACAATGAGATCAGGAAAATACTGAACGTATCGTCTAAAGGCACAATAAGCTACTGGCTCCATGGATTACATTTGTCTGCTGCTGCAAAGAAGAAATTGGCTAAGAACATACAGATCGCGCATGACCATGGCTTGTTTAAATTCAATACACAGAGAACCGAGCGTATTAAATCCGAAAATGAAGTCGCACTTCGCCAAGGTCGCGATCTAGTAAAAAAGATCAGTGTCCGTGAATTAATGCTTATTGGTGCTGCTCTATACTGGGGCGAGGGGACAAAATCCATATCACGAAATAATCCTTCCTTATCCTTTGCAAACTCTGACCCCAAAATAATAGCCACCTTTATGCGTTTCATAAGAGAGATCATTCAACCCAGAGAAATTAAAATACGAGCCGGTATTCATATTTATGAGGGAATGCATGACACGCATGCAAGAAGGTATTGGAGTAGAATCACGCAATTGCCCTCCGATCGATTCTATATAGTTCGGCAAGTTAGTAGAGCAAGTAAAGGTAGGAGAGTTTGGAATCGTCTTCCCTATGGAACTGCGGTAATTCGTCTAAACGACAGACGCATTTTTTATCGGGTTTTGGGCATGATCGAAGGTTTAGCAGAAGTGGATTCCCGGTAGGCTCCCGATTCGCTCAAGAGCGAAGCGATTGATGCATGAAGTTCAGTGAGTCTCGACATAGTTGTTCTTGAAATTATCGAGTATGGCTTGTCACCCACCGCGCTGTACCTCGATTGAATTATCTGTGACCATGAAATCTCATGCGTATTTGCTACAATCCCGTTATGGCAGAAATAAAGACGAAAAAGAATACGACGAGTGTGGCGGGGTTTTTTAACAAGGTAGAAAACCCGCAGAGGCGAGAAGACGGCAAAAAGCTCCTTCAAATCTTCAAAGAAGCGACCGGTATGAAGCCCGTTATGTGGGGCACGAGTATCGTCGGCTTCGGAATGTATCACTACAAATCAGAGCGCTCGGCGCAGGAGGGCGATTGGCCTCTCACTGCATTCTCACCGCGCAAAGCAAACCTCACGGTCTACATTATGCCGGGATTCAAAGACTACGGACCACTGTTGAAAAAGTTGGGGCGTCATAAAATATCAGGCGGTTCGTGTATGTATATAAATAAACTCTCTGACGTTGATGTGCCGACCCTGAGCACCATCATCAAAAAATCGGTCCGCGAAATGCAGAGACGCTATAAAACTGGGAAATAGGTGTTCTTCAGAGGTATACAATAGGAGTATGCATGGAATAATCCGCAGATTTCTTGGTGAAAGAGAGATGGTTATCCGAATTGTAGTACTAGCAATCGGACTCCTCCTTGGCTACGGAATAGCTTCCACGCAATTGCGATTACAGCAGGAAGATTTTTTGAACTCATTTTATCCCCTCCGGGCCGACGACACGACACTCTCTCTTGTTCATCCGCTCATTGCCTACGAAACTCCACAGGCAACGGGACTGCCAGAATACGCAGATCTTAAGAAAAAAGTCGAAGCGCTTATAAATGAAAAATTGCACGGGGGGGCTATAGAAAGTATTTCCGTCTACTATCGCAACATCGAGACAAGTCGTTGGATTGGAATAAATGAGGATACGGCATATTATCCCGCGAGTCTCCTTAAGGTCCCCCTCATGATCGCCTATTTCAAGGCAGCCGAATCCGATCCGACCATCCTTAAACGCCGGATCACCTTTGAACCAATATCGGGCGGAGCCGATTTTGAAGCGCCTACGGGACTCTCTGTCGGGAGTAGTTACACCGTCCAGGAATTGATAGAGCACATGATTATCGATTCTGATAATGGAGCGACGTTCACACTTTTCTCTCGTTTGGATCCCGATCTCCTTGCGACCGTGTACAAACGATTAAGCATTACTGATCCTGGAGATGATTCTTCGATATATCAGATCCCCACAAAAACGTACGCCCTTTTCTTTAGAACTTTATATAACGGCACATATCTCACACCGAGCGCCTCTCAAAAAGCGCTCGAACTTCTTTCGCAGACAACCTATACGAATGGCCTTGTCGCAGGAGTGCCGAAAGACACCATCGTCGCGCATAAATTTGGCGAGCATGTATTGGAGGAGAATGGAAAGCCAATCGGCGAAGAGCTTCACGATTGCGGTATCGTGTACAAGCCCAATCATCCATACCTCTTGTGCGTAATGACGCGCGCGAAGACGCGCGAAAGTGCTGAATCCGTGATCAGCGCCATTTCAAGAGTGGTATATGAAAATGAATCCAGCGAAAACTTACGGCTTTAGATTGGCCAACTCTCTCAATGATTCTTGCAAATTTTCCCGCCTGAATCATGATCCCCATATCTATGAATATCTACAAGAGACTCGATCTTCACCTTCTCTTTGAAGCCGGCGTTATCGTCAAAGGCATTCATGCGCTTATTGAGCTTGTGGTTGCATTCATCGTTTATTATCTCGGAAATCATGCCCTTCTTATTGTCACGCGAATTAGCAGTGGCGAGCTGGGAGAAGATCCTAAAGATATTGTAATGAATTTCGTTGTGCAGCAAGCCCATCATCTCGTTTCCGTCCACGGTTTTGTGGCACTCTATCTGGTGATCAGCGCAATCATAAACCTGATTCTTGTGGTTGCCCTTCTTTCAGGCCGTCTTAAAGCGTATCCAGTCGCCATCGGTATATTAAGTGTGTTCGTTATGTACCAAGCGTACCGAATATTCCTTACGCATTCACTATGGCTCACTATATTTACTCTCTTCGACGCCCTCGTTATCTATCTCATTTACTCTGAATATCAGCGACAAAAGCAATTGCGTGAAAAGACAGGGGATGCCAACAATGTGCCCGCCGTCGAAAATGCCTAGTGGGTCCCGAAACTAATTCCTATTACTGCGCACTAAACATCGCGCCTGCCACGCTCGCGTCGGCTTTCATGACGAGAGAATCTTTGTGGAGATCAAATTGATTGTCACCGTCATCTATATAGAGAAGTACTTGATACCTTTCTCCTGCTGCAGTGACGCGAAGAAGCGGGACAACGACATCCTTGCTCATCCCTGCATCGAATCGGCCCGCGCCCAAGACTCGCCCATTACTATCGCGTACCGCCACCCATCCGCGCTGTGGCATAGTGACCGAAGCAACGCGTATGCTCGATCCTGCCGGTTGGTCAACGACGGTTACCGAATCATTGCCGGTAGAGACGACTGAAGGCGTCTTTTGATTATTGCTTGTCGTATTCGTAGCTGAAGGCGTAGTTGTTGTATTTTGATTTCTCGAAGAAGCTGCTGGAATTTTTGTTTCTGCTCTCCCGTGCATAAGACCCACATACCACGCAGCTGCAACAAGGAAGGCGACCACTGCCACTGCAAGAGCCTGATTCGTTCTATCGTTCATGTTCATCCCGTTAGAAGTAGGAAGCTTGCGCTTCCGACTCGACTATCGCGTTTTGTAAAAACTCGACCGCTGAAACATACGCAGACACATTGCCTTTGTCAGAACTTCCGTAACTTCTAACGGGATTCATACGTATTCAAAGGGTTAATGCTATGCCGCCAGTGTAGTCCTCCCCCCTTCGGAGTCAAGAGAAGCCTTCTTAGGGCTCGAGGCGGAGCGCATTCCATATATCTACGGCTGGTATAGCCCCTTCTCGAACAATAAGCGGCCTCTCACCTGTCATATCAATAACGGTAGACGGTTTGCGCTCCTGTAATTCCCCTGCATCGATAATGAGATTAAGTCCTGACGCGGCATCCCCCAGTTGAGCCAAGATTTTTTCGACACTTCGCTCCGGCTTTTTTCCGCTTTTGTTTGCGCTCGTCGCGGTGATAGGTCCGTCGAACGCCTTCGATAGCGCGATACAAAGCTCGTTGTCGGGGATACGGAATCCGAATGTATCGATCCCGTGCATAATGCCGGTGTTCACGTCTTTTTTCTTTACCACAAATGTGATCTTGCCCTTAGGCAGTTTTTTTTCGATCACTCGCATTTCATCGTTCACGTCGCCGTACCTCTCTGCCATTTCGAGATCAGCAACGATCGCATGTATCGGTTTCAACTCTTCCCGCCCTTTAATGTCATACACTTTTGCTACTTTTTCGTCGGATAATGCATCCGCTCCGAGACCGTAGAGCGTATCGGTCGGGTACAGAACAATGCCACCCGCGCGCAAAACCGCTGCCGCACGGGCAACGGATTCTCCCAGATTGCTGCCATTGAGACTGATAATCTCCATGTGCTATAGTTATACCTATGGCCAAGAAAAAAGAAAGCGAGTTTGAAAAACTTGCGCGGCTTATCAAAGACGAAAGCGAGGATATCCGCTCTGAGCTTGGAGATAAGATTGATTCTAAAATTGATAAACTTGAGCGCCGGATGGATGAACGGTTCACTCGTATCGACCGCAGGCTTGACGAAACGATCCAGCCACAACTTGACGAACACGCGCATCGAATCCGAGTACTCGAAACGAAAACCGGACGTCGCTAGCGTGAGTTAATTTTTTCGTTTACACTAATTCCCGCCGCGCGGTTAGCTCTTGTGGATGATGCGGTTCCATTGATGATTCCGTGCAATACATGTTCTCGTGTGGCAATCCAGAGGAAATTGGTATATATTGCAACAACTTTCTGTAATGAGATTGCGGAAAGCGTGGGCGGTTAGCTCAGTTGGTAGAGCGTCCGCTTGACGTGCGGAAGGTTCACAGGTTCGATCCCTGTACCGCCCACAATTTTGAATCCCTTAACCGCGCAGGTGACTGGTATACTTACTTCATGCCGCCCCTACACGTCCGCCGAAAGCAACCTATGGCAGCGCTGTGGTATTCGGCACTCGCTCCGGCAGCGCTTTCCCTTTTCGTACTCTTGCTTGGCCTTTTCCTTATTGGAGGAGGGGCCTTTTGCTCGGGAGAAGGCTGCGGACTCTTGAGTCCCTCCCTCCTTCTTCCCGTGATACTCTTCGTCGTCCTTGTCATTCTTATCTATCCCGTTCTCTACTGGTATCTTTTCTCATATGAAGTAAGCGAGCACGCCTTAACTGTGAATTCGGGCATTTTCTTTAGACAATACGAGACGATCGATTTCGGAAGAATCCAGACGATAGATAACGAGCGCGGTCCGCTTCTCTGGCTCTTTGGACTCACGATCGTCGAGATATGGACCGCTTCGGCCGATCAAATGCAGTTCAGTGTGGAAAAGAATTCCGTAAAAACACGGCCTCGCCCCGACACATTGCTTATTCTTCGCAAAGACGATGCGCAAATTCTTAAAGACTTCATTATGAGCTCTAAAACATCAGGCGGCCTTTGATAACGCTTTGGGTTTCCCGTCTCTGGACAGAGCCTTGCTGCCATACCGCTTGTCGCGAGTAACGTCCTCTCTGATCCAATCCGGTAATACGGGGCTTCCCTGCCACTCACGCACAACCGCCTCATCGGCATCATTCTTAAATTCCACTTCTATCCGAACAAATCCGTCGAGCGCCCCTCCTTCGTGAATGTCGTAATGAATCTCGCAGACCCTGCCGGTGGGGAGAAGGTAGGAAATATAAAAACGGGTTTTTGTCATTACTTCCCACGTATGTTGTTTCCATAACGTCTCGAATTCTGCGGCCCTTTCATCATCCTTCGAAAATTTTATTTGGTACTCGTCACGAGCAGCGGGGTTGTGTTCGACCTTCGCCTTATGTGCAATTCGCAGCAACTCGCCCTCGGGTTCGGGAGAAGTTCGACGCAGTCGAACTGTCTTCTTTTGGTTTTGGGCATCAGAAACAAAGACGTAACATTGCTCTATCTTGCGATGACGCCCATTCGAGAACTGCATGAGTTCCTCGCGAGACAGCAGACGTTTGGGTTTGTAGCGCCGCTCAACTTCGTATTCGTGACCCTCTGCACCTTTTTGCATCGAGAAAAGTTCGGTAAGAAGTCTCGACTTCGCGATTTCTATTGTCGGAGGGCCTTCTTTCCCCTCTTTCTTACCCTGCTTCTTGGCCTCAAGAGTCTTTTTGTCTTTACCTTTCTTTACGGGATCAAGTGTTTCGGACATACGGAGATGATACAAAAAAAGACAGGGCTACAATTTGCTACATTCTTCCTCGGGAAGTGGTCAGAAATTCATCGAACGCCGACATCAGCCCCCGCAGAACAAGCGGTGCTTCAGCAAACTGAAAGTCGCCAACCGAGCGAATAGGAAGGATCTTAATGGATGTGCCGGTGAGAAATGCGGCGTCGTATTCCTTCAAATCTGCCGGACGAATATCTTGTTGCACAATTTCGTACCCATTCTCTGACGCAACTTTTAGAACAGCTTTTCTTGTGACTCCGAGCAGTATCTTGTTTTCGTTGGGCGTATAAAGTGTTTTTCCTTTTATGCAGAAAAAGTTGGTCCGCGTTCCCTCTCTGATATACCCCTTCTGATCAATCAGAAGCGCATCGTGCCCGCCTGCCTCTTTCGCCTTCCGGTACGCGAGGTAGCTCTGCAGCATATTCAGAGTTTTTGCATGGGGGAATGGGCGTTCGTATTCGTAGGTAATGATCGCCACACCATTGCGATACAATTTTCTATCCGGAAACAGGGGATTCAAACAGAGAATATTAAGTGACGCGTCCTCCTTTGTCTTTCCGCCTGCCCTGAGCGAGGTCGAAGGGCCGATCAAGAGAATCTTCAGATTGAAACTCTCGACCTCCGTCTGCGCTACAAGCTCTGCAATACTTTTCTCAATGAGCGCCGGTGAGAAGGCATGCGCAAGATCGATGATGCGAGCGGATTCCATCAATCGGTCGATATGTTCCTGAAGAAAGTACGGCATACGATTGGAGACACGGATGCTTTCATAGACTCCGAACCCGTAGGCGTACTCGATATTCGCGAGCGGCACAGTCGCTTCGGCAATTGGCTTCAATATTCCGTTCTGAGAGAAGTATTTGAATTCCATAGTAATCACTCTTTATCCTGCAAGAAGCCGCCCGCTTGATGACCCCACAATTCCGAATAAATTCCGTTGCCTTTTAGAAGCTTGTCGTGCGAACCGTCCTCGACAACCTGCCCTTTATCAAAGACGATGATTCGATCCATTTCGCGCAATGTAGAGAGTCGGTGGGCGATCGCGATGACCGTCTTCCCTTTCATAAGTTGGCGCAGTGCCGTCTGGATAGCTACCTCACTTTCACTGTCGAGTGCCGACGTCGCTTCATCCAAAAGAAGGATAGGGGCCTCCTTGAGGATCGCGCGTGCTATCGCGATTCGCTGACGCTCACCGCCCGAGAGTTTGATACCGCGCTCTCCCACCATTACTTCATATCCCTTGGGAAGCCGGGCGATAAAACCATGCGCCTGTGCAAGCTTGGCGGCATTTTCAATCTGCTCCTGTGACGCCCCAGGATTGCCATAGGCGATATTCTCGCGGATCGTGCGGTGGAAAAGCAGTGGCTCCTGCGGCACAACCGATATCGCGTTGCGAAGACTCTCCTGCGTAACGACAGCAATATCTGATCCATCTATAGTGATCCTTCCCGAATCGAGATTATGGTGATGCAGAATGAGCCGGATGAGCGTGGACTTACCCGCGCCGCTCTTACCCACAACACCGACACGCTGCCCCGCGGGGATCGAAAGTGAAAGATCTTTAAATACAATATTATCGGCATAGGAAAATGTGACGCCCTCGAATGCGAGCGCGCCTCCTCCGACCTCCAGCTCTGCAGCATTTGGATGATCGGGGATCTCATACGGCGAGATGATCTCTTCGAGGCTTTCTCCGATCTCCCCCCATGTCTCTGCAAATTTGTTGAGATTTGATCCGAGCGATTGGAGCAATCCTTCAATCCGGAAAATAACGGTAATGACAAGAATGATGTCGCCCAAAGAGAGAATGCCCGACTGTGCGAGCTGAACGGTGGTGTATACCATCGCGCCTCCGAAGATAACCAAAATCACACTGCTCAAGACCCGAGTCCATTCTCCGAAATACCAACTTTTCAAATGCGCGCGTCTGCGATCTTCCGTCGCTCCCCGCAGGCGCTCAATTTCAAACTCGCGACGCGCGTATTCCTGCATCGCACTTACATTGGCAAGTAGATCGACCGTTGCGCCGTTGAGAACCGTCTCGCGATCATGTGCGCGCGCCGCCAGTGGTACCCTCTTAAATCCGAGATAGGTATTCGCTCCGCCGATAACGATGACCCAGGCAAGAAAGATCCACGCGACCAAGGGACTAATGAGAAAGACGATCACAAAACTCGCGATCGTGTTGACACCAAGTTCGATAAATTCCCATAGAAAAACATCTACCATTTCCCGCATACCACTCGTCGCGTGCCGTATCTTGTTCATGATCGAACCGGCAAAGCGATCCGAAAAATATGCGCGGCTATGAAGCGTTATGTACGAGGTGAGCGCAAAGCGGGCCGTCGCGGAAGCACCTGTTGCCCACAGAGCACCCGCGAATCCTGCAACCCTCCAAAAGAATTTTGCTATCGCGAGTACAAGTATGCACGCGCCGGAGGCCCAGAGGAGAGAATCAAACGAGCCACCCGCCTGCAAGGATACCGCAGCATCGCCGATCAATTTGAATACATACGAGATACTCGCAGAAAATGCATTGCCCAAAGCGGCGCAGATGATCGCGAATACCGCCGCGCGCCAGTGGGGCTGTGATGCAAAAAAGAAGAAACGAAGGGGATTCTTCGTCATCGGTAAATCTTCACGCCATAGAGATCTCATGAAGATACATGGTATAACGTCGATTATGAAAGTACTAGGAATTGAGACGAGTTGTGATGAAACTGCGGTGTGCCTTATTGACGCAGAAGGCAAATTCGGGAAAGGATTCAATTTCAAAATTCTTGGAAATACCCTTATCTCCCAAGCCGCCCTCCATTCAGAATTCGGCGGTGTATTTCCCAATCTCGCCAAAAGAGAACATGCGAAGAATCTCGTTCCCTTGTTGCAGAAAACCCTGGAAGATGCAGATTTGTTGCATGTTCGACTTCGTAAGTCGAACATGGATGAAATTCAAAAAATACTCGAGCGAGAGGCGGGATTGTATGAGCAATTTTCTGAATTCGTGCAAAAGTACACGCGACCAGATATTGATGCAATCGCAGTAACGCACGGCCCGGGCCTCGAGCCCGCGCTGTGGGTCGGCATTAATTTTGCTCGCGCATTAAGCGCTGTCTGGAACATCCCCATTGTCGCTACGAATCACATGGAAGGGCATCTTGTGATGCCGATGATGAATATGGAAACGGCAGCATCGGGCACCTTGGCCTCATTTGAATTCCCCGTACTCGCACTTTTAATTTCCGGAGGTCACACAGAACTCGTGCTCTCCAAGTCATTTGGTGAATATGCGATCATCGGACAAACCCGCGACGATGCGGCGGGCGAAGCATTCGATAAAGTCGCGCGCCTTTTGGGGCTTCCCTATCCAGGGGGCCCTGAAATTTCTCGTCTCGCGGAAGATGCTCGTAAAAGCAATGAGGTGACACCTCATTGCAAACTTCCGCGGCCGATGATCCATGAAGATAATTTCGATTTTTCTTTCTCCGGATTAAAAACTGCGGTACGCAGAATCGTTGAAAACCATCAAGGCGACGCCTCGCTGGATTTCAAGAGACAAATCGCACGCGAATTCGAAGACGCGGTCGCGGATGTGCTCGTGAAGAAAACACTCCGAGCTGTTGACACATTCGGAGCAAGCACGGTTGTTGTTGGAGGAGGTGTTTCAGCAAACACGTATATTCGCGAACAACTTGCATCTGCCTGCAAGCTGCAAGCTACAAGCTGCAAGCTATTATTTCCCCATCCTACACTATCAACGGATAACGCAATTATGATCGCGCTTGCTGGCTATTTCCATGCGCTCAAAAAGGACTTTGCCGACCCCGCGGGAATGGTGGCACGAGGGAATCTGCAGATCGGTTAAAAAACGTGAGTTTGTGCTACGATATCGCGATGGAGCCGTCAAACATGCCTGCGCATGCAGGAGCGCCTGAGATTTTCCTTAAGCCTTACAACCCCGCCGAGCGGGAGCTGGAGATGCTGGAACTGTGGGAAAAAAGCGGCTACGCCAACCCTGATGTATGCATCGAAAAAGGCATCACCAACGCTGACGCTGAAGCCTATTCTATAGTTCTTCCCCCACCGAATGTGACGGGAACTCTGCATATGGGTCACGCGGCAATGCTCGCAATCGAAGACATCTTGATCCGCTACCATCGAATGCGCGGATATAAAACGCTGTGGCTTCCGGGGACCGATAGTGCGGCGATCGCCACACAATCAAAAGTTGAGACGGATATCTATAAAGCAGAAAAGAAAACGCGGCACGATCTCGGTCGCGAAGAACTTTTGCGTCGCATTGGAGAGTTTACCGAAGCGAGTAAAGCGACCATCATCAATCAGACCAAAAAGATCGGCTCCAGCCTCGATTGGAGCCGTTATGCATACACGATGGACGAGAAGCGCTACGCGGCGGTGATGGAAGCGTTTATACGAATGTACAATGCCGGCCTTATCTATCGCGGCGACAGAATTGTGAATTGGGATCCGAAATTGCAAACAACCGTCTCCGACGATGAGATCGAGCACGTGGAGCAAAAAGATCCGTTCTACCATTTTCAATATGGACCATTTGTAATCGGCACTGTGCGACCCGAGACAAAATTCGGCGATAAGTACGTGGTGATGCATCCTGCCGATGAACGGTATAAAGAATATAAGCACGGGCAAAAGATTGATCTAGAATGGATCAACGGACCTATCACCGCGACGATCATCAAAGACGAGGCGGCGGATATGGAATTCGGCTCGGGCGTGATGACCATCACTCCCGCGCATTCCCTCATCGACTTCGAGATCGCGCAGCGGCACGGATTGGATGTCGAACGCGTGATCGACGATCGCGGAATTCTTCTCGATATCGCAGGTGAATTTAAAGGCCAGCACATCAAGAAAGCGCGACCACTTATCGTCGAGAAACTGCAGAAGAAAGGACTCGTCGTTAAGGTGGATGAAAACTATGTGCACAATGTGTCGACCAACAGTCGCGGCGGAGGCACGATCGAGCCCCAAATTAAGCTGCAGTGGTTTATCGCGGTAAATAAAGAAGTGGAGTTCCCGGATGGAAAAACTTCAACGTTGAAAGAGAAGATGCGCGAAGCTGTGTCTTCCGGTGCAACGAAAATCATGCCCGAGCGCTTCGAGAAGATTTACTACCATTGGATCGAAAACCTGCTCGATTGGTGCATCTCACGTCAAATCTGGTTTGGTCACCGCATTCCCGCGTGGTTCAAAGGTGGTGAAGTAAAAGTAAGCCTCACTTCACCTGGTGAAGGATGGGAGCAAGACCCCGACACACTCGACACGTGGTTCTCTTCGGGACTCTGGACGTTTTCAACGCTTGGCAGGAACTTCGACTATTCTCAGGTTAAACCCAAGGCAGGAATCGACTTGGCAACATAACACCCTAAGAGCGTACTTGAAACAGGCTACGACATTATCTTCTTATGGG
>CAZFMA010000074.1:0-3530 GCA_964520015.1 uncultured Candidatus Saccharibacteria bacterium | reverse complement strand
GGATACAAGTGAAGAACAGCTGGAGGAATTGCGCGATGCGCTCGAGGTGGAGCGGCATACGCTCGAAGAAGAGCTCGGGGGGCACGGAAGAATGCAGACCTCGAATGGAGATTGGCAGGGGAATTCAAGCGGACTCTCCGGCACAGAAGCTGACCCCACCGATGCCGCAGACCAAATCGAGGAATTGGTCACGAATGTACCCTTGGTGGAAGAATTGGAAAAACAACACAAAGATGTGATGGATGCTTTGAAGAAAATGGACTCCGAAACGTACGGAATGTGCGAGACATGCGGCGAACCAATTCCATTCGAGCGACTGCAAGCAAACGCAGCTGCACGCACGTGCATGAAGCATGGCCAGTAGCGAGCAGCTTGTAGCAAGAGAAAGTCGACGACGTTGTCCACTGGGTAAGCTACGGGCTTCAGGCTACAGGTTATAAGCTACTCTGTGTGGGTAAAAAACAAAAAATTGCCTCCGGATTCGCGCGCGTCTTTGGTGCGCAGCCGATGTTGCCCAAGGCGACTATCGTATCCGTTGAATGTGACATCGTGAAGGGATTGCATGCGTTCACCATTGTCGGGCTGCCGGATAAATCGGTGGAAGAAGCAAAAGATAGGATCGCCGCGGCAATAAAGAACACCCCTCGACCAGGCTCGGAGCGGGCAGGCGAAGAGGAGGATTTCGAATCTCCAAAGAGAAGTAACAAAAAGATCGTCCTCTCCCTCGCGCCTGCGGAGTTAAAAAAAGAAGGCGCGGTCTTCGATCTGCCGCTCGCGCTTTCGTTTCTCCTAGCATCCGAGCAGGTGCGATTTGATCCACAAAGAAAATTATTCGCGGGGGAACTTGCACTCGACGGAGAGGTGCGAAGAATTCAGGGCGCGCTCTCTATCACGGCAGCCGCCAGGGACGCGGGATTCATCGATGTGTATGTTCCGGAAGAAAATGCAGCTGAAGCTTCCCTTATTTCCGGTTTAAACATCCATGCTGTTTCGTCTCTCGAAGACGTCCTCGGTCTGCTCTCCGGAAAGCTGAACGGTACGACATCACGACCGGCCCCACGAGTACGCGATGATGACGATGCTGCTTTCGACGAGATCCGTGGACAGGAAAGCGCAAAGCGCGGGCTTATCATAGCCGCGGCAGGCGCTCACAACATCGCGCTCTATGGCCCTCCCGGCACAGGGAAAACCTTGCTGGCGCGGGCTACCGTTTCTATTCTTCCGGATCTCTCGGAAGATGAAATGATAGAGGTCACGACCATTCATTCGCTTTCGGGAGCATTGAACGGCGATGCAATATTCCGACCGCCATTTCGCTCTCCGCACCACACCTCTTCCTACGCAGCGCTTATCGGCGGCGGCTCCGCCGGAATCCGCCCTGGCGAGGCGACGCTTGCGCACCGTGGCGTTCTTTTTGCCGATGAATTTCCCGAATTCCACCGCGATGTGATCAATGCGCTTCGGGAACCCTTGGAAGATCGCGTGATATCAATTGCGCGTGCAAAAGGCTCTGCGATCTTTCCCGCGAATTTTATGCTCATCGCCGCTCTCAATCCGTGCCCCTGCGGATTCTGGGGTTCGCAGCGGTGTAGGTGTATGCCACATATCGTGGAAAAATATCGGAGAAAAATCTCCGGCCCTGTCGCGGATCGCATCGACATGTGGGTCTCCGTGGGCGAGATGTCGCCCGAGACGCTCTCGACACAAAAGAAAAGCGTCGCTGGCGAAACGAGGCGCGCGCGAGAACATGTAGCACTGGCGCGTGCGCGCCAGCGAGAACGATTTAAGAATGCAAAGAATGTATCTACCAACTCTGATATGGGACCGAAAGAAATAGAGTCGCTAGCCGAGCTCACGCCAAAAGCGGAAGGTACGCTTATCGGCGCTGCACGTGCTATGAAGCTCTCGCCGCGCGGCTACCACCGCACCATCAAACTCGCCCGCACCATTGCGGATTTAGCCGGAAGCGAGACTATCGAACCTTCACATATGTTGGAGGCTTTGCAGTATCGGGCTCGCGAGTTGTAAATATGCGAGAAAAAATTGAGAGAAGACAAAATCTCGATGAAAAATTAGATCGACTGTCACTAGCAGATCACGACAGGGTAAATGTTGTATTAACATTGGCGGGATTTAAACGCGCAACAGCTCTCGAGATTCGTTTTGGCAAGTATATTACTGGAATTCCCAGATCCACTCCCGATCCCGAGCAAGAACGAGCGATTGCTGCTACAAGAAACCGCCAAATACTTCGGCAAATGCAACTCTTCGTAGCGGGAGACCCACGGAAAGATGGGATACTCTACGCTGCACGCAACCGAGAAGATGCAGAGCGCCTAGCTCAACTTTATCCCTCGAACATGCGCGGGGAAACGCCGCCAGAAGAAGTAAAGGAGCTTGGGATTCTTTTTGGATTCCCGCACTCCGCAGTAGAGGCCTTTAAAACTGAGGTCGAAAGCGAGTCGAGAGAAGGACCAAGAACTGAAACCGTACTAAAGAGGGAGGACTTACCAGAGGAAATTTTGAACGAAGAGATAGCCGCATTCCTTAGCTTCATTCTTTCCAAAGAACACTGGCGAGAAGAAATGGAAACTGTCCGTAGGTGGGCAGAGGTGGTCAAACAACGAGCACCACAACTCTACGCGCGACTCGTGAAAGAATATCGTGATCAGTTGGAGGAATATTCCAGAAATCAACGTTAGTGCCGAACACGAGACCTATGAAATCGGGTTAGTCCACTTCTGCAACTTCAGCAACCAAAAGGTTCGGGTTTGTATCATTCGTGACATTCGTGCCGATACGCGCGGAAATCTTTCGGTAGCTATGAATGCCCCAGAAAAACACAAAGCTGGCGACAGTAAGTGAAAGGGGCCCCAGAATCATACTGACCTCAGGGCTCGCGAAATGAAATGCGATAACTGCAACTCCGACAAGTGCGAGGGCGGTACGGCCATACGAAAGAAGGGTACGTTCGTTTGCAAGAATCGTCCGATCTCGTGCCAATTCATCTCGTAGCGTTGTATCTTCAGCCATACCAAATGTATCCATGATTATAGAACTACTATTGATCTTGTCAACTCAGATCGTCTCCTTGCTGTCGGAGAAATATACTTTGGTTTTTGGAATACCAAAGGATTTGAGGCGCTTTAGGATAAAATCCTGCATTGCTTTTTCGGCTTTGAATTCAACAACTTTGTTTTCATCTATCACCGCCCACGCTCCTACGTCTCGCAATACGTCAGTTTTGCTGAAAACGATGTGTGTGACGCCGTTCATGCGAATTGCGCGCTCCAGCGTCTGCATGTTCATCCAATTCGTCTGACGACGACGGCCGGTTGTCGAGCCGAATTCTTCGCCGATGTCTCCGATTTTGTTGAAAAGATCGCCTTCGGGCTGGAATTTTTTGCTGCCCACGTACGTCTCATAGATTTTCGCTACGCCCCAGACATCGCGCACCACGCTTGCCGGCAAACCGTTTAGAAGCGCGCCAGCTGCTGTGCAGTGGCTTGATGTAACGAACGGATAATCGC
>CAZFMA010000073.1:0-3487 GCA_964520015.1 uncultured Candidatus Saccharibacteria bacterium | reverse complement strand
GATCTCACCTGCGATTGATTTCACATTGAGCCCGGTTTCTTCGCGCGCTTCACGAATTGCCGCGTCTTCCGGCGTTTCGTTTTTGTGCACGCCGCCGCCGGGGAGAGTCCACGCCCACGGCGCATACCAGTGGGAGACGAGAAGCACTCGGCGATCGTCGATAAGGATGATGCGCACGCCTTGTATTCTCTGCGAAGAAAAATTAAGCCAGTACCGTATCGCGTGCACAAGACTAATAATAGAAAGCGACAACCATGTGCCAAATTTGGGGACCTCCTGCAGTATCACCTCGTGCATAGGTTGATGGAGTCTCTCCGCGGCAACTACCACGGAATTTCAAATTGCATGAATTCCGGAAGAAGCTTCCTGCCGTAGAGTAAGCGTGCGATCACCTCGGCGTGCGAGAGTGCGCCGGTGAGCGCATTGTGCGGCTGCGGTTCCTCGGGAATACCGCAGTAGTTCAGGACGGCATCAAGATCAAGGGCACTTCGCTTGTGCCGCACCGGCGGCTGAAGCCCGCGATTGACCATGTGCATGTAGGCAAGGGTGTGAGTGTCGATAGTGCGATAGGCAAAGGGCCATTCCGTGTGCCCTGCGCGCTCGGCCGCGGCTTTGAGGAAGTCGCGGTCAAAGGAGACATTTTGTCCGGCAAGGGTGCATTCTTCCAGTTTTTCGCTCCACGCGAGGAAGGCGTGGATAAGGTCCGCTTCGCTTTGCTTTTTGGAGTCGGTGATCTGCTCTTTCGTAAAGCCGTTGACCGCGAGCGCCTCGTCCATGATATGCGCACCGTCCCAGACGCGACACTCTTCGTAGAATCGATTTGAGGGATTTGCGAAATCCAAGGCGCCCACGCTCACGATGGAGTGCTTTTTAGCCTCTGTCCCCGAGGCCTCGACATCGACAACTAACATGGGAACAGTGTACAGCAAAATAACAAGCGCGTGAATAATACTGTTTCGACCTTTTGTGTTTCTCTGGAAAATGGTACAAAGTAGAAATGGCGCAATCAGGTCCCAAAGACACATCGTCGGCTGAGATTTCTGTTAAGGGATCTGACGTGCAAACAGTCGTTGACGCAACATCGCTAGACGCTATTTATGAGGGCCTTGTTATAGAGACGGGGAACTTGCGGAGTGATCGTGCAGAAAATCTTGGGCGTGTGAACACGATTATCCTGCCGGCCCTGGTTCTTTATTTTGGTATTGGCGCTGCACAAAGTATCGCGCAAAATTGGGACTACAATATTTTCATACGAATAATTCCTTTCTTTGCGCTTATTGGATTATTGATTGCATGGCTCACTGACACCAATATGTATCAGGAGTACCAGGCTAAAGTCGAACGCGGGAGACAAATCGAATCGGAGTGGAAGCAAGTCGGCGGCTTTACGCTCACGGACATCTCGACCACAGGGTTGCTGGGCATTACTCACTCTCAGCGATTATTGCTCCTGTATGGTGTAGCATGGGCCTTTATAGCAATCTTCCAATTTTCGACGTTGAGTGCCCCTTTAATCAGCTTTCTCAAGTTTGTGATTCTCTTTGTCCGATAAGGAGCGCTGAGTTGCTTTACTATCACAACAGTGATGACGAATCATTATTGCAGCCCTTTGCAGTTTTTGGCGGGAGCATATCCCGCCCTTCGGGCAGCTGCCTCGTCTTTGAACCAAATTTTGTTGCTCTCTTTGATGCTCGAAGCTCCCGCGCACCACGGAAAGTGGTAGGCCGTGCCCGACTTTGATGCGACCACTAATCCCCCTGCAGCAAGGGCCGGCGCCTTACTCCCTTGTGCTGCTTCACCCACGGATACAAGGGGTCGAGCTTCTTCCTGGGCAGAGAGCCGCCCAAGTCCAAAAGAGGCCAGAGCGAGGAGAAAAACGATGATAATAGTCCCCCATTCCGTCACGCCGTCACCCAGCCGATTCTTGATTTCCTGTCCCATTTCCTGTATGCTCCTCATGTTCGTAATGATACTAGAACCTAGTCCCTATCACCTAGTGTATTTATCTTAGACTGTATTCCTTAGTACTTAATTACCTAGTCTTTACTAACTATGGCCCATACCAAAGCGGGTGGAACAGCGCATAACCTGACAGATTCGAATCCGAAATACCTCGGGGTTAAGCGCGCGGACGGCCAGAAAGTGGCTATCGGCGAGATCATCGTCCGCCAGCGCGGCACCGCCATCATGGCGGGCAAAAACATCGGCGTCGGCGTCGATCACACCCTTTTTGCAAAGATCGGAGGCACTGTCCATTTCCGCGCAAAGAGAAAAACCAATTTCGACGGTCGCTCGGTCACTCGCCGGATTGTCGACGTGATTTAGCAAAATAACCTACTGGGTTATCTAATCACTCGCAACGACCGCGAGAGTAAGCTCTGCTTTTACCTTTTCCACCGCAAGAGCTATTTTCGTATCCCCTGTTTGTTTGATCGGTTTCTCAAGAATGATCGCCTCTTCCGGAATAGTTATTCCTTTCTGTAAGGAAATCATTTTAACGATATCGTTTGCAGTAATCGATTTAAATAACCCCCCTTTCTCTGTCGCGCGCGCTTTCACTTCTATTCTCGCACCTTCGAGGCTCTGAATGGCTTTGACAAGTGCTGCATGCGCCTTCTCCCGCGCCTCCCCTTCCCTCTTCACTATCGCTTCATGGGCAGCGATCTTTTCTGGCGTCGCCTGAATCGCAAATCCGCGGGCAATTAGAAAATTGAGCGCATATCCATCCGCCACCTCTTTCACCGTCCCATGCTGCCCCACCTTCGCCACATCTTTGAGGAGGATTATTTTCATACGCTACTTGCTCTTCAATATCTCCACTGCCTTTTCAAGCTGCACATCTTTGCCTGCCTTTATCTCCTCCTCTGTCGGCTCGACTTTCACATCGGGCTCTATTCCCTCCCGCGGAATTTGTATTCCATCCGGTCCGAGCCATCGCGCGACGGTGATCTTGAGCGCCGATCCTGAGGCAATCTCCACCAATTCCTGCACCGATCCTTTGCCGAACGTGTTGGCGCCAACGAGCTTGCCCTTGCCGTGATAGCGAAGCGCATCGGCGAGTATTTCAGAGGCCGAAGCAGATCCACGATCGACGAGAATGACCATTTTGAGGTTTTCGTTGAAGATATCGTAGCCGAGCGAGCGATGTACCACATTATTTGTATGTCCCGCATAATCTTCCGTCACGATCACTTTTCCACTCGGCAAGAACCAGCTTGCCATTTCAACTGCCGCTTCGAGATATCCGCCCGGATTCCCTCGTACATCAAGAATGAGTTTTGTACTTCCTGATTCGACAAATTCACGAAGCGCGGTGCGGAAAAGATCGGGCGCATTCGCGGTAAACGTCGCGACTTCTATTACAAATATCCCATCCGGCCGAAGAGTGGTGGTCACCGCAGGCACATTGATCACCTCGCGCGTGACTTTGATCTCCCGCGGAGCACTCCAGCCTTCACGACTCACGAGGAGGGTGACGTGCGTCCCT
>CAZFMA010000072.1:0-11691 GCA_964520015.1 uncultured Candidatus Saccharibacteria bacterium | reverse complement strand
CGCAACAACATCATTGCGTACAATCACCGCGGCGAAGAGCTTGAGGTCGCGATGCTCGATACCGATGATTTGGCGGCGATCGATTTCATAAAAAAGAAGACGCAGCTCAAGATCCAGCCGCGCCTTACCGATGTTGCTTCCATCAAAGCCGCGCTCAAGCTCTATCAGCAGGGGCTCAAAGATAATTTGGGCGAGGTAATTCATCGCGAGACGGCAGCGCTCGAAAAGACGGCGGAGGCAGAGGGCAAAGAAGTAGATTTGAAAGAGATGGCGGAGGGAGTGCCGGCCGTGCGCATCGTTGACACACTGATCCGTCATGCGAACGCACAGGGCGCGTCCGACATACACATAGAACCCTTGGAGGGGACACTCCTCATCCGCTATCGCATCGACGGTATTTTGCACGACGCGATGGAATTGCCGAAACATGCTGCGCCAGCCATAACCGCACGCATCAAAGTCTTGGCCAATATGAAACTCGATGAACATCGCTTACCGCAAGACGGGCGTTTTGGAGCGGAGAGCGGTGGCGAGAAAATCTCATTCCGCGTCTCGGTATTGCCGACGTACTACGGAGAAAAGATCGTTATGCGCTTGTTGCGCGATTCTATTTCCGGCTTCACGCTGGAATCGATCGGTTTTCATGGCACCGGATTGGAGCGCATGCATGATGCGATGCACAAAACAACCGGCATGATCCTCACGACGGGTCCGACAGGTGCCGGGAAATCAACGACGCTCTATACGCTTCTCGATATCGTGAATACGCCTGATGTAAATATTTCGACGATCGAAGATCCGATCGAATATCAAATGCAGCGTATCAATCAGACACAAGTGAGGCCCGACATCGGCTTTACCTTTGCGAATGGTCTGCGAAGTCTTGTTCGTCAGGATCCGGATATTGTGATGGTCGGTGAAATCCGCGACAAGGAAACCGCCTCACTCGCGATCAACGCCGCGCTTACCGGTCACTTGGTTCTCTCTACTCTGCACACCAATTCCGCCTCGGGTGCGGTCGCGCGCTTGCTCGACATGGGCATCGAGCCCTTCCTCCTCGTCTCCACCCTGCGCGTCATTATCGGTCAGCGTTTGGTGCGACGACTGAATGCCGACAAAGAAAAGTACGAACTCTCGCGCGATGAGCAGGCGCAACTCGAGCACGTGATTGATCCGGGTGTTGTCTTGAAAGCGCTCAAAGACGAAAAAGCAGTTGCTGCAGACACGACGTGGAAAAATATTTCTTTTTACAAGGCAAAAGAGAAAGGCTTATCACCAAGCGGCTTTTCAGGACGTGTCGGAATCTACGAAGTCTTACCGGTGACTTCAACCATCAAAGAATTGGTCATGGGCAATGGCACGGGCGACGCCATAGAAAAACAGGCGCGTAGCGAGGGCATGCTCACGATGAGCGAAGATGGCATCTTCAAAGCAGCACAGGGAGTTACGACGATAGAGGAGGTGCTGCGGGTTATCACGGAGTGATATGTTGGATTCGGATGGACTCAAGAGTATTTTCACTACTGAGAAAGAGGCGATGCGTCGCATCAAAGCCGATCTCACTGAAATCGAAAAAGATAAATTACCGAGTGGAGAGGGGAAACGAACCAGTTTTTGGGATATATTCGACAAGGGGGCACACGGACACGAAGGTTATTTTTCACTTGAAAACAGTCCCGATTCATTTGGTCACTTGATTCCATTCGAATCAGCAAAGCATCGGCTTCAAGACCTTCGAGAAAGTGGTGTGAGGAATGTAGTTCTCGACATTATGGGCCAGGGACGTGTCGGCGTTGATTTAGGCGCTGATTTGTCAGTATGTTGGACGTT
Source organism: uncultured Candidatus Saccharibacteria bacterium (assembly GCA_964520015.1). GTDB lineage: Bacteria > Patescibacteriota > Minisyncoccia > Phycocordibacterales > UBA2100 > UBA10103. Next base: position 9,861 of record CAZFMA010000072.1, on the reverse strand, counting down.
AAATCAAATGCCTAATGAGGTTCTCCCACATCGTGAAGTAGAACGGGGCGATATTTTCGAGAAAAAAGATCGTGATGAGCTCTTTCGGAAACTCGATGAACGCTTGCAGGATCATCAGCTTGCCGCCGTATTTTTTCGTGGAGTAGGAGGTTTTGGATATTATGCTCAAAATACGTATGCACTCGCCTCGCTGTATAAGAATATCTTGTCTCCACTGTATGAACGAGCGCCTGTCGGAGCGCTCTTTTACCTGAATATTGATTTCGGTAGCAATCTTCCTCAAAAAGCAATGCACGCTTTGAGTACGCAAGGATTCCGCATTCTCGGACCCGATCATAAGTGTTACGTTCTTGAAAAGACAGCAGAGAAAGAAAAGCTTCCGTCTATTGCTGAGCTAGATCTTTCAGAAAATACAAGTCCACAGAGTTGATACCATCCTCAGTTTGTGCGACCTGAAATGAATTTTCAGTGCTGTATAATTGCTCTAAATGGCGCGATTTACATACACCGCTTCGAAAAGCGACGGCGAGGTCTATAAAGGAATGGCGGACGCGGCAGATCGTTTTGAATTGTACGGAATGGTCCGACAAGAAGGCGGTAAGCTCATTTCCGTAGAAGAGACCGGCGGTAAGGGCTGGATGAGCATGAAGTATTGGAATTCGCTCCTCTCACGCTTTGGCGAATACGAAAAAATTCTGTTTGCACGCAATTTTGGTGCGATGCTCGCAGCCGGCCTCTCTCCCTCGCGTGCGCTTGCCGTCATCGAGCGGCAGACAAAGAACGCCAAAATGTCGAGTATTGTTTCTTCCGTGGCCTCCGATGTGCGGCGCGGAGACACACTCCACGTAGCGCTCGGGAAATTTCCGCGCGTCTTTCCCAAACTTTTCGTCGCGATGGTGCGTGCGGGAGAAGAAGGGGGTGATCTCTCGGGCTCGCTTCAGGTCGTTGCCGATCAAATGGAGCGCATGTATGCGCTCAAAAAGAAAATTCGCGGCGCGCTCATCTATCCGTGCGTCGTCCTCATCGCAATTTTTGGGATCGGAATCCTTATGATGATAGAAGTGGTGCCGACCCTCGCGCAGACATTCAAAGAAATGAATGTCGCGCTTCCTGCATCCACCTCCTTTATCATCGGAATGAGTAATTTTCTGGTTCACTACACACTCGTTGCCATTCTCGGCGTAGTTCTTATCATCGGAGGTTTATATTTTGCGGCCCATACACCGTGGGGAAAGCGCGCAATGGATTTTTTCTTTTTGCATTTGCCGCTTATCGGCACGGTCGTGCGGGAAGTGAATGCCGCGCGCACGGCGCGCACCCTCGCGTCACTGCGAACATCGGGCGTCGACATGCTCACGAGTCTCGATATCGTAGGAGAGGTGGTACAGAATTCATATTTTCAGGAAGTCATCAAAGATGCGTCGCGCGCCGTGGGCGCTGGTGAGACGCTTTCTTCCGCATTTGTCCGCCGTGAAGATCTCTACCCCGCATTCGTAGGAGAAATGATGGCGGTGGGAGAAGAAACCGGACAAGTGGCGGACATGATGAAGCGTCTCGCGCTTTTCTATGAAGATGAGGTCGATCGGAAGACAAAAGACATGTCCACGATCATCGAGCCCTTCCTCATGCTCTTTATCGGCAGTGCGGTCGGATTCTTCGCGGTCTCGATGATCACGCCCATCTATCAGCTCTCGGAGAATATTTAGGCTCCGGAATATGAACTTCTGGAGAACGCATAATTTTTTGCAAAAAATTTGCTCGCGCTCGCGCCGACGCGCTCCGCGGGTCTCCAGAAGTTCATATTCACTTCGCAGGGGTGGGGAAAGAGGCGTGACCTTGCTCGATACCGTCGTCGGCACCGCGCTCATGCTGGTCATCTTCCTCGGTATTAGCGCTGCCTTCCAGCTGGCAGTGGAGGTCGTGAGTAACAACAAAGCGCGCAGCGGAGCTATAGCACTTGCAGGAGAGCGGATGGAATACATTCGCAGCCTCGCGTTTGGGTCTATCGGTACAACTGGCGGTATTCCCGCAGGGAATATTGCACAATCCGAAACGGTTGTCCTCAATGGCGTTACGTATACGCGGCGCACACTTGTCGAGCATGCCGATGATCCAAAGGACGGTCTCGGCGGAGCTGATTCCAACGGTATCACGTCCGATTACAAAGCCGTGAAAGTAGATACTGCCTGGACTTCGCGCAATGGTACACGCCATATCACACTTGTCTCGCGATTCGAACCACCATCGGGAATGGAGATCGCCTGCACGCCGCCATGTGGCACGCTCGTCATAAGCACGGTGAACGCTGGGTCGGTGCCTCTCTCCGGCGCATCAGTCTCGATCATCAACGCTTCCACCTCTCCCGCAATTAATATCAATACATTTACCAACGCCAGCGGAACAGCCACCTTCATCGGTGCGCCTGCGGCTTCGGGATACAGAATAGTCGTAACAAAATCCGGATACTCAAGTGCGCAGACGTATAGTGTGACAGCGCAAAACACTAATCCGAATCCCGGAAACCTTACAGTCGCAAATAACCAAACAACCATCGGAACGTTTGGGATTGATCTACTCGGCACGAAAACCGTACGAACATGGACACAGATACTACAGGGTACGTGGAGCGACCTATTTGCAGACCAAAGTAAGATAGCGACTACAACACGTGTACAGGTAACCGGCGGCGCGGCCACTCTTTCTGGATCTGCCGGTTCATATCCGACGACTGGCAACTTCCAATCGATATCGGTCGCTCCTTCGTCGCTCTACAAATGGAAAACGTTTACTGCTGTGGCAACGCAGCCTGCGCAAACATCCATCACGTATCGTTTCTATAATGCTGCGGGCAGTACATTGATACCGGATTCCCAGCTTCCGGGAAATGCCGCAGGCTTTGCCACATCCACCGTTGATCTTTCGGGAGTTTCGACAACCACATATACGGGTATACGAGTTACTTCCAGTTTTACTTCGAGCAATGCATCCAATACTCCCTCGATTGATTCCTACGCTATTCAATATGAATATGGTCCTGATCCACTTCCGAACATCGCGTTCACCATGCAGGGTCAGAAAACAGTAGGGAGCGGGCCTTCAGGAACGATTTATAAATATACCCAGAACCTTAATTCCGGCGCTTCTGCCTCTCTCGTCATTCCGAGCCTTGAATGGGATGTCTACACGGTGACTATTGGTGCCGCGACCGGCTACGACATCGCCTCATCGTGTCCTGCTCCGCAGCCGGAAACATTTGTTGCAGGGGCCACTGCAACGACGGATCTCTATTTGACCGCGCACACCGCGAACTCACTTCTCGTAAACGTCCGCTCCGCGGGTTCCGGTATTTTATTACCGAATGCGACGGTAGCACTCGTGCGCTCTCCATCGTATGCAGCTACTTCGACCACTGATGCCTGCGGTCAGACATTTTTCGGCGGTCTTTCGGCTGCCGCCGACTACTCCCTCACTGTTTCTGCGAGCGGGTATCAAACAGCGACATCCACCATCAACGTCATCGGCACTTCACAGACTTCAGTCCCTCTCAATTAATATGAATCAATCAACGCACAGGAACGGGATGACGATGATCGAGGCGGTTGTGTGGATCGGGGTGTTTCTCTCTGCCACGCTCGCGCTCACGACATCGGTTCTGTATTTTTATCGCACGAGTAACTACACAATCCAGCAGGCGACCGCGACAGCTTCCGCGCAACACGGTATCGACCTCATGGTCCGCACGATCCGTGAGGCATCGTACGCGAGCAACGGGGCGTACCCAGTGGCCTCTCTCGCTGCAAACGATTTTAGATTTTATGCAGACGTCGATAGCGATCCGGGGATTGAGCTCATACATTATTATCTTTCAGGCGAACGGCTTTTTAAAGGTGTTATCGAGCCGGCAGGTGACCCGTCTGTCTATACAGGCGCAGAGGCTACCTCAAGCGTGTCGGAGTACGTAAAAAATATTTCTAACAACACAGCACTTTTTACGTATTACGATAAGAACGGAGCGGCGATCACCGACTACTCCAAGATCGCCGACGTGCGTTTTGTAGCGGCCAACCTTCTTATCGACGTCGATACGTTGAAAACGCCTGTGCCGATCAATCTTCGCTCCACCGCCGCGATGCGGAACTTGATTGGAAAATAGTATGGACAATTATCACAGAAGAAATGGGAAAGCGCGATCTGCCTCCCGGCAGGCAGGAGTCACGGTGATGATGGTCGTTACGTTCATGGGGATTTTCCTTCTCATTATGGGCACGATCATGAGCTATGCTTTCCAACAATCGAAATATGGTCGCGCACTTTACGATCGTGAGCAGGCACTGAGTGTCGCCGAAGCGGGGCTTGAGTATTACCGCTGGTTTCTCGCCCACAATCCCAACAATTTGACCAATGGCACGGGGCAGCCGGGACCGTATACCTACATGGTGAATGATCCCGAGGGAGGAGAAACCGGCAGGGCCTCTCTCTCGATTGTGGGGAACAGCTCCTGCGGAGTTATTCAGTCTATCGACATCACGTCGGTCGGTAAATCAAATCTTGATCCGGGGTTTCCGCGCACGCTTTTTGCCCGCTACATGCGCCCCTCAGTCGCGACGTACTCGTATCTATTGAATAGCAACGTCTGGGCGGGGGCTGATCGCAATATCACAGGACGATACCACTCCAATGGCGGCATTCGCATGGACGGTACCAACAACTCCAACGTATCGAGCGCGGTTTCCACGTGGAGTTGCACATCAAGCTTTGGCTGCTCGCCTACACAGACAAAGAACGGCGTGTGGGGCGGGGGGAGCGGCTTCGCGCTCTGGAATTATCCCGCCGCCTCGGTGGATTTCAATGGCATTGCGACGAGTCTTGCGAGCCTCAAGACGTATGCGCAAACAGGCGGCGGCTTGTATTTCGCCTCTTCGACCGGCGCGGTCAACAGTCGCGGGTACCACTTACTCTTTCAATCAAACGGTACGGTCAATGTGTACCGCGTGACAGGGACGGTGGGTGTAAAAGGTTCTTCCGACGGCTCTACATTTGTTACCGAATACAACATTATCGCCACCGAGTCGCTTCTCGGTAACTACACCATTCCCCCATCGTGTAGTTTGATATTCGTTGAGGATCGCGTGTGGGTTGAGGGAGTCGTGAAGGGCAAAGTGACGGTCGTCGCGGCAACACCATCTGATTCGGGGACCGCGCCCGACGCGATCATTCCCAACAACATCACCTATGCGGCGAGCGACGGCTCATCTGGTCTTACTGTCATGGCGGAGCGCAACGTACTTCTTCCTCTTACATCGCCCGACATCATGGAGATCCATGGCATTTTTACCGCTCAAAGCGGATACTATGGCCGCAACTATTACACGACGAGTGGTAGCAACGAAGTACCCTCGCAATACGATTCCTACGTGATGCAAACCCAGCTCACGACGGCGGGCACGATAGTTTCTGCGGGGCGTACCGGCACAAAGTGGACATCGGGCGGGACGTTTGTCTCCGGATACGCCACACGCATCGACGCATACGACCAGCTGCAGGCGGCCAATCCACCGCCCTTTACTCCTTCGGCATCACCTGATTACGGATTTGTACTGTGGAGAGAGGAGTGACACTCGGCGGGCGTATATTTTTGGAGAACGTGATTTTTCTGCTGAAAAATCACTCTGTCCTCGCGCCAAGCGCTGCGGGGTCTCCAACAACACACATTCGCCTCGCTTGGGAGAGAAATAGCAACCTAGGAAAAGAGAACGGCGACGCATCATCAGTCGAGTTGATATGTCGCCGTTGAGTCTGATTCTCTCCGTCAAGAGCAAGAGGTTGCGCAGTCGGAACGGCTAGTCTTCCGGACGTGCCGAGAACCATGCCACCTCGGGATAGTCATGCACCCCGTCGTGTTTGCCCTTGCAGTCGCAAGGCGGCTCCTTGAAGCGAGTGGTGGGCTCACTCGAATCCACGTCGCTCACCAGGAACCCTCGATTTCTATGAGAGTCAATCATCGTGCGGACTACTCTCACGAGCGTATCTCCTTTTCCACAGATCCCCCAGCCTTAAATGTACCATTTGGGATTTCATTCAAAGGTGGAGGAAGAAATAATGCGTGTGTTACAATCGCTGCATGAATCCCGTTAGAAGTTCCGGAAGTTTCTTTTTAGCACCCGTTTACTCATATGTTTCAACGGTCGAATTGTTATCAAACGTCATAATCAAGTCGGAAGCGTAAGCTTCCTACTTCTAACGGGATGAAATCAATCGTCGTCGCGAATTGGAAAATGAATCCGGCGACGTGGCGTGAGGCAAAGAAGCTTTTTGAAGCGACGAAAGAGGCGGCAGAGTATGCAAAGAACGTGACTCTTATCGTAGCTCCACCTGCACTCTATGTGCGCGAGCTGCGCGCGGCGTACAAAGGAAAAAAAATTGCGTTTGCAATTCAAAATGCACATTTCGAATCCCTCGGTGCCTTCACTGGAGAAGTTTCTCTTGCGCAAGCGAAAGACGCGAAGATTTCCTACGCGATCATCGGCCATGCTGAGCGCCGCGCGATGGGAGAGAGCAATGACACCACGCGCAAAAAGGTAGCTGCAGCGCTCGCGCTCGACATTACACCAATACTCTGTGTCGGCGAAAGCAAAAGGAGTTCGGACGGAGAATACCTCTCGGTCGTCAAAGAACAATTACGCACCGGCCTTCAGGATGTAGCACCTTCGCGACTTCTTGATTGTCTAATAGCATACGAGCCGGTCTGGGCGATCAGTCCCGCTCCTTCAATGAATCCGCGGCAGATGCACGAAATGTCGATTTTCATACGTAAAACGGTTGTCGAGATGCACGGCGAGAAAGGGCATGCAATGAAAATTCTCTACGGGGGATCGATTGATGATCATGGCAACGCTCCCGAAATGCTGAGGGGAGGAGATGTGAGGGGATTACTGGTGGGGCGCGCGAGTGCTGACGGAGAAAAATTCATGGCGCTTATGAACGAACTCACGAACGCATGAGGTGTATCGATGAAGTACCCGCTGGTGAATTGAGGGGGAAACGTGTTTTATTACGCGCTGGCTTAGATTTGCCCGTGGATGACGCGGGGAATGTGACAGATGTATTTCGCCTGAAACAATCCTGCGCCACGCTTGAGTTTCTTTCAAAAAATGGCGCACGTACGATTGTAATCGCGAAAATCGGACGCGATCCGGAAGACAGTATGGCTCCCGTGGGGAAAGCGATGAAAGAATATTTTCCTACTTTTTTCATTCCGGCTCTTTCAGGTCCTCTTGTAACGAATGCGATTTCGGCGATGAAGGACGGAGAAATTGTTTTGCTGGAAAATTTGCAGCAAGACCCACGCGAGATCGCAGGCGATGATTCGTTTGCGAAAGAACTCGCCTCACTGGCTGAACTCTATGTGAACGATGGGTTCCCAAGTGCACACCGGAGTAGTACAACAATGGTCAATATTACAAAATTTCTTCCCTCATACGCGGGACTTCTCATGCGCGAAGAAGTTAATCAGCTGAATACCGCTCGAACACCGCAATCTCCCTCCCTCGCGATTCTTGGTGGCGCGAAATTCGAGACCAAAGCACCACTCATTAAATTATTATTGGAGCGATACGATCATGTTTTTATTACGGGAGCATTGGCAAACGATGTATTCAAAGCTCGTGGTTTGCCGGTAGGGCGTTCGCTCATATCAAAAGAATTACCCGATGCCTCTGTGTTGAATCATTCGCACTTTCTAGCGCCTGTTGACATAACCGTCGAGCGTTCCGACAAACAGGTTCGCGTGAAAAGACCCGAAGAAGTAGAAGCTGATGACAAAATAGTGGATATCGGCCCAGACTCTGTCGCGATACTGGCACCACACATCGCGACAGCGAAATTCATTCTTTGGAGCGGTCCCACTGGAATGTACGAGCATGGCTACATTCATTACACGCAGGGAATCGCAGAGCTGATCTCGAAAAGTGATGCAAGAAAAGTTATTGGAGGCGGAGACACGATCGCGGCAATTGAGCAATCGGGTATTGAACAAGAGAATCTTGGCTTTCTTTCAACTGGCGGCGGCGCAATGTTGGAATACTTACTTAAAGGAACTCTACCAGCGATAGAAGCGCTGGAGTAACTTTGTAGGCGCAATGTTTACCCCGCACTAAGCTATGCTTTGGTGCTGGGGCTTGAATACTTGTTGAAAGGCACGCTCCCAGCCATTGAGGCTCTCGGCTAAGGCTGTAAGAGGCGGCCTGTGGAGTCGTCTATTATAATGAGGCAAGCAATTAGAAGCACTAATTTTATATTGGTTTTTATATGAATAAAAATATTCTCGCTAGTATCGCTATCGCAGCTGTGTGTATTGTTGGAGCCGGCACGTTTGCCTCTCCTGCTTCTGCGCTTACTGTAAGCGAGATACAAACTCAGATACAGGTGTTGCTTTCTAAAATTGCCGACCTTCAGGCGCAATCAAATACAAATGTTCAGATCCAATCGCCCACGTGGAGTACTGGTACAACTATTTCAACTTCAGTTTCACCATCCAAACATCGGATTTGCTCTATTGTGTACCGCAATCTCTCGCAGGGAACACGAGGCGATGATGTACAAAGCCTCCAAGAATTTTTGAAGACCGAAGGATATCTATCAGCAAATGCAACCGGGTATTTCGGACCCATGACCGCACAGGCGGTTGCTAAATGGCAGGCGTCGCAAGGTGTCTCATCAGTCGGATCATTTGGTCCCATGTCGCGTGAGCGCATCAAGGTATGGTGCGGCGACAAAACGCGTTTTTCTGCAGAGCCGCAGCGCGGGCTTGCCCCTCTCGATGTCACATTCAAAGCCATGGTGGGCGGATTTACGCCGAACCAGTACTTTGTCGATTTCGGCGATGGATCGGCTCGAGCACAGGTATCGTGTTACGCGCCGACCGACTACTGCATACGACCAGGCACGGTCAATCACACATACGCGCAGGACGGTGTCTATACTGCCACGCTCTATGAATACAATCCCGGTGGATGCGGGCCGAATGCCGATCCGCGGTGCTTAGGCGCACCTGCCCGTGAAAGCATTCTCGCGAATGAGAAAATTCACGTCGGTCCGCAAGCATGCACAAAAGAATACATGCCGGTCTGCGGCTCGAAGCCGATCGTCTGTATCACGACGCCCTGTAATCCGATTCAGCAAACATACAGCAACCGCTGCATGATGAATGCTGATAGCGCGACGTTCCTCCACGAAGGTCAGTGCCGTGCTGATACCGATCCTTCGAACGATCCGCGCTGCAAGGCGTGGTATGACGGCTGCAATAGCTGCGGAAGATCCGCACCCGGCGCACCTGCGGCATGCACACTCAAATATTGCACTCCTGAATCTATGCAGAAACCGTATTGCACCGCATATTTCGACGACTCTTCGAGCGGCAATAAGCCACCATCTATATCGTCTTTCTCCGGTCCGACGACACTTGCAGTCAATGCTTCGGGTACGTGGAGCCTCAATGCGTCGGATCCAGAAAATGGACAATTGAGCTACCAAGTATGGTGGGGTGATGAGAATGTCTATACACCCGGGATGAGTGCTTCGTCTGCTGCGCGCGACTTCATTCAAAACACTACCTTCACGCACGCATATGCATATGCCGGTACATACACAGTCACGATTGTGGTGTCAGATGTTTCTGGCGGGCAAGCGAAAACAAGTTCCACAGTCAAAGTCGGTAGCGATTATACCGCCTGCACAGGGGACGCCATGCAATGTCCCAATGGCACGTGGGTAGGGCGCACCGGACCCAATTGTCAGTTTGTCTGCAACTAGGTGAGAGATGCGCGGATGGTATTGAGAACGCCCTCAGCCTCGCCTTCTTTA
>CAZFMA010000071.1:0-3230 GCA_964520015.1 uncultured Candidatus Saccharibacteria bacterium | reverse complement strand
GAAGAGCTATGAAAGAAATCGCTGCAAAGTAGCTGTTACGTAGCTATTATTTGATCATTGAGCGATGTATCGCTCTACGCGACGATGGTTAAGAAAGCGATACGTCTGTTTTTATCTGTCCGGCGGAATCTCATAATAGTTAATAAGAAACTTGGCTAGCTCCATAAACGGCTTTGCCAATGTCGCTGACGCAAATTCAGCACCATGCGGTTCTACCGCGTACAAGAAGACAATAAATTTCGGATCATATGCCGGGAAGTAGCCGAAAAATGAGTGTAGAAAGCGATCTTGCGAATAACCCCCGCCGCGAGCATCTGCCATCTGCGCAGTCCCTGTTTTGGCTGCGATAGAGTAGCGCTCCTGTTTAAGAACTCCTTTCAGAAGCGCTTTATCGACTACTTGAACCAACATATTAGTTACGATTTCAACAGATTCGGGTTTTGAGACAGACGTATTGCGGGGTTGCGCAATCGAACGTGAGAGCCCGCTTTCGAATCGAACACTTTTTACGAGATGCGGCATCGGAAGCTCTCCACGATTTGCAAGGGCGGAAAGCGCTCGAATCATTTCGATTGGCGACACGGCAACACCTTGTCCGAACGACGCGGACGCGTAATCAATATCGTAGCGATTATTAATCGCCGAAATGTCGCCTGTAACCTCATTCGGCAAGTCGAGGCCCGTTTTTTGCCCAAAGCCATACGCTTTCATATAGCGCTCAAAAACGGAGTGCCCCATTTTGTCGACGACAAACGTGGCGCCAGTGTTGAGTGATTGATTCAAAATCTCCTGCATCGGCACCACGCCCCGGGCTTTAGCGTCGTAATTGCAAATTTTCTTCTCACTTCGCGTGATACAGCCAGTATCATTATAGGTCGTTGTCGCCGTAACTGCTCCCGCATCGATTCCAGCTGCCAAAGTAAGGGGCTTCATAATCGACCCCATTTCGTATCGGCCTTCTATGAGTGGATTTGAGAACACTCCTGGCTCCGTAATCAAATTGTAGGTATTCAAATCGAACGACGGCTTAACAGCCATCGCTACAATTTCTCCAGTGCGTGGATTCATCACGATGCCGCCCGCAATTCGCGGCGCGTATGTCTGCATCACGCTCTCTAGAATTGTCTCAAGCTGCCGCTCAACCGACGGTTCAATCGAGGTAACAATATCTCCTTGGTGAGAAGCGGGATCCGTACTAAGCAACGCCTCCATGTTGGTAAAAAGTTCTGCAAATGGATTCACATAAAGACCGGCCGACGGTTGCACGAGAGTACGTTGCCACTCTCGCTCCAGGCCATAGACGCCCACTTTTACATCGCCCTGATATCCAACAAAACCGATCGTCTGCGCGGCAAGCTCATGTGCGGGGTAGAATCGCCATTCATCTTGAACAAGAATCACTCCCGGAAGTTTCTTTGCGCGTATTTTTTGCGCCGCCGCGTCAGAAACGCGAAAGGCGATTTCTTCATAGGGATCACTCTTTTTTCCAGCTCCCGCGTAAAATTTTTGGCCGTCGATCGGCGTTATGGCATTCAGCGCAGCGTAGGTCGACTGTTCATCCGCCACGTCTTTCGGCACAACGGCTATACGCCAGCCTCTTTGCATCACCGCCGCGGCCGCTAGCGTGCCATCTTTAGCCGTGAAAAAGATACTCCCACGATTTTCAGTATCGGGGGCCGGGGCCACATATTGCCCCATCGCGTCTTTCTCGTATTCGTCGCCATGGATTACCTGCACAAAATATAGTCGAATGATGAGAAGAAGCCCGAGCGCGACAAAGCACGCCGAGAGAATTCGTATGCGAACTACAGAGTGATCAGATTTCATCCGTGCGTCCCGTGGCTAGTCCCACGGTCCCGGGACGGTAGACGTAACTGGTTTGGGGCACGGCAGAAAGTCCCAAACGCCGAGCTGTTTCTGGCGTCATATCTTCCGACAATTCAAAGTAGCGCTGCTCGAGTGAGCCAATAACGCTCCTTATTTCAGCCGTTTTTCGAACTGCCTCTTTTCGCGCGATGACATTTAATACCGAGGCCGAGACAAAATAAAGATAGCCAGAGAAAAGTACCGCGAGCGCGATAGACAAATAGTACAAAAGCCGACGCTCAACAGGATACTCCATCGTCAGTATTGAAACTTTTTTATGTATGTGTTTTTGAAATTCTGTTTTCATATTTGATTTCCCTGGAAGCTGGAATCTGAAAGCTGGCAGCCGGCAGCTGTTTTCTCTATCACACGAAGTTTTGCGCTTCTTGCTCGAGGATTTCTTGAAATTTCCTCTCGCGAGGCCGTTACCGGTTTCTTTACGACAAGCCTTCCTTCTCCGGCTTTTACTCTTTCGAGAAAAGCGCGCTTCACAATGCGGTCTTCAAGACTTTGGAATGAAATGACGGCAATTCGCCCGCCCTTTTCAAGTACATGCCATGCGCTTTGAAGCCCTTCTTCGAGTGCACCGAGCTCGTCGTTCACTGCGATTCGGAGAGCTTGGAACGTGCGAGTTGCGGGATGAATGCGGCCGTGTCGATATGACGCCGGCACGGCGCTTTTGATTTTCTCCGCAAGTTCGCGTGCAGTTGAAAATGGCTTTGTATCCCGCCTTTCCGCAATCGCCTTCGCTATTTTTCTTGCGTAGCGCTCCTCGCCCCAGCCGTACACAATGTCAGCGATCGATTCTTCCTCCCAACGATTCACTATTTCGCCAGCGGTAAGCGCTCCTTCTCCGGTGCCATATGTCATGCTAAGCGGTTCGTCTTTTAAAAATGAAAAGCCTTTTCCCGCTCCCAGTTGATATGAGCTCCAGCCGAGATCAAATAATGCTTTTGTGATAGTGGGTACATCCCGCGCGACGAGTGCCGCTCCTAATGTTCGAAAATTTGCGTTAATGAGATGTACATGCGGTTTCGTCTGCGCGAGCGCCGCTTTGGCTCGCTCAATTGCATCATTATCGAGATCAAATCCGACAAAGACGCCCTTTTCGCTTAGCTTCTCAGCAAGGACTCTTGCGTGACCCGCCCCGCCGAGCGTCGCGTCAACAATCACATCGTCAGATTGGATATCAAGGAGTTCTATAACTTCATGTAAAAGAACAGGAATATGTCCGCCCCTTGCGAATGTGTCCCCTAAGGGGTTAGGCTGGTGCCGAGGTGACGGCACCGGGTCGCTGGAGAATCGTATAGGTCGCGTGCGCATGACGTTATAGGGATTCTCCAGCAGCCCGAAGCAATCAGTTC
>CAZFMA010000070.1:0-2752 GCA_964520015.1 uncultured Candidatus Saccharibacteria bacterium | reverse complement strand
TAATATGGAAAACGCGTACGCACAAGCACTCTGGAAAATACTGGAAAACGGTATGAAGCCGAAAGAAGCCGCGCATGCGCTCCAAGAGTTGCTCACCAAATTGGGGCGACAGAGCTTGTTGCCTAAGATCGGCCGTGCGTTTGCAAAAATTGCGGAGAGAGATCAATCCCGCACCGGCGTCGTTCTTTCTATCGCTCGCGAGAAAGATGCGCGGAAGGCGCATAAGGAGGTGAAAGAGCTTCTCGCAAGCATGGGAGTTGGATCAGACGAAGTTGCGACGCAAATCGATGATTCTCTTATCGGCGGATGGAAACTAGAAGGCAAGGAGCAGCTCGTAGACGCGAGCTTTAAGAAACAGCTACTTTCAATATATAATCTCGTAACAAAATAATGAACGGAGTGAATATATTTTGTACGACCCGCCTAAATTTCTAAACACTATATGAAAATAACAATTTCAGAAAAAACATCCCGATCCAGGAGTTTATCCGTTCACCTTGCAAGAAATTTAGGCGGGTGTAAGTTGTTTCCCCGCCTGCGCCGAGGCTTCGGCGGGCAGGTAACTCGCTCCGCTCGTAAGAAAAACTAACATGAATAACCCCATTGTTGAAAAGATCATAAAGGAGATAGAGCATTTTGCTCCGGCTACAGATGCGCAGCATGTGGGTCGTGTGACTTCGGTAGGCGATGGCGTGGTCGCAATCGATGGCCTTTCAAAGGCGGTGATGAGCGAGATCATCGTATTTGAAGAAGGAAAAGGGAAAAGGCTGGCGGAAGAGATGAAGACGAAAGGAGAATTGTACGGACTCATTCTGAACCTCGAAGAGGACGGCGTTCGCGCAACAATTTTGGGCGATACATCGCGGGTCTCGGAAGGCATGACGGTAAAATCGACCGGTAAAATTCTCTCCGTTCCATCAGGCGATGAACTTCTGGGCCGCGTGGTAAATGCTTTGGGTGAACCGCAGGATGGGAAAGGTCCTTTCAAAAATACAACCATGATGCCAGTGGAGCGACAAGCGAGCGGCGTTATCGATCGAAAATCGGTTTCCGTGCCCCTCCAAACTGGTATCAAAGCAATCGACGCTATGATCCCGATTGGTCGCGGACAGCGCGAACTCATCATCGGCGATCGCTCTATCGGCAAGACAACTGTCGCGATCGATACCATCATCAACCAGCGCAACGAACCGAAAGAGAAGCGCCCGATCTGTATTTATGTGGCAATTGGCCAAAAGGAATCGAAGACCGCACGCATTGTAGAGCAGCTTCGACGGGAGCGCGCCCTCGAATACACCATCATTGTCGATGCTCCAGCTTCCGCTCCTGCAGCCTTACAATTTCTCGCACCATTTTCTGGTGTTGCCATTGGCGAATACTTCATGGATGCCGGCCGCGATGTTCTCATCATCTACGACGACCTTTCCAAACAAGCAGTCGCATATCGTGAACTCTCGCTTCTCCTCCGACGTCCGCCGGGTCGCGAAGCGTATCCGGGCGATATTTTCTATCTCCACTCACGCCTTTTGGAGCGTGCGGCGCGACTCTCTGACGAGAAGGGAGGAGGCTCAATCACTGCGCTTCCTATTATCGAAACGCAGGATGGCGATGTCTCTGCCTACATTCCCACCAACGTAATTTCCATCACCGACGGTCAGATCTTTCTTACTGCCGAACTCTTCAACAAAGGCGTGCGCCCCGCGATTGATGTGGGTATTTCCGTGTCACGTGTTGGCGGGAACGCTCAGACAAAGGCGATGAAATCCGTGGCAGGAGGCTTGAAGCTCGAACTCGCCCAATTTCGTGAACTCGAAGCATTCATGCAATTCGCACAGGATCTCGACAAAGTGACGGCCGATCGCATCGCAAGTGGACAGCGCATGGTGGAGGTCTTGAAACAGAAAAATGGCGCTCCGATTCCCGTGGAAATGCAAGTCGCGATTCTCTATGCCGCAGGCAATAAGTTTTTTGCAGATGTCGCGGTCGCGAAGGTGACGGCGGTAGAAGCTCAATTGGTAGAATACCTCGAAGGTCAGCATTCAAAGACACTTGGAGAAATAAAGAAAGCGGGTGCTCTTTCTGACGACCTGAAAAAGGCTTTGAACAAGGCATACGAAGAATTCCGTCTTGCACATCCGGAATTGTTTACGAAATAGTTATGAGCGGAGCGAATTACTATTCGTTAACCCTGTTAAATCCCGCCAATGGCGGGGCGGCTCTTCGAGCCGCATTTAACAGGGTGTAAGATTTTCTAAGCTCACTTTGTTCGCTAATAAAATCTAACATGGCCAGTCTCAAGAACATCAAGCTCAAAATCCTCTCGTATAAAAAGACGGGAACCGTGACCCATGCCATGGAAGCCGTCTCGGCGGTAAAGATGCGTAAAGGTCAGGAGCGAGCGCTTTCAGGCCGATCCTATGCTGCAGCCGCGCTCTCCATATTGGAGAGGTTGTCGGGGGCTACGAACATTGCGCGTCACCCACTTATGCAGAAGGGCGCGGGAAAAACATGTTTCATTATTGTAACGAGTGATAAGGGACTCGCCGGGTCTCTGAATAGCGCTGTAATACGCAAGGTTGAAGCCGAAATATTGAGGTTAAACCTCAGTCCCGGAGATGTCGTCGTGATTGCGATAGGGCGACGCGGAGGGGATTATTTTGCTTCGCGTGGGTATGACGTGAGGGAGAAGTATGAAAATCTTGCGGACAGTGTGTCCGAGACAGAGCTTCGGATGGTGAGCAACAAAATTCTT
>CAZFMA010000069.1:0-5935 GCA_964520015.1 uncultured Candidatus Saccharibacteria bacterium | reverse complement strand
GACGAGAAGCAGAATCGCGGCGACAGCTTTGTGGCCGTGTGAAGTGTTCCTTTTTCTCTCTTGTTACCTACTCCGCCCAGACAACAAATGTATAGACCTTTTGACCATTCCCGAGATCCCTCTCAAACTTCGACGAGCGTCCATTTGCAGACTTGCTGACTTCTTTCCCCCACGCAGATGCGTCACTCACGTCGATGTCCTGTTCTACTTTGGCTGGCTTGCCGTGCGCACCACCGCCGAAAGAAGAAAGGGCAGTATTGAACGCATCGAGATGTGCATATATTGACTCAAGCTGCACGTAATCGTGTGCGTTGGGTAATGTACTGTTCGGGCTCGTCGAATAGTCCATACACGTCCCCTGCGAAGATCCGTCTTCGCTCGTGTGGCCGAGCCCGAGCGTGTGTCCGATCTCCTGACACATGACGTGAAGCTTCTCGTTGGCGTTGTTATACTGCGACAAGTTGAAGTAGCTATCGTTCATCTTCGCCAAACCCTTGGTGATATGGCTACCAGAGATCCATATCTGTGCGAGACCGATCCATCCATTAAAGCCGTACGTGCGGTTACAAACCTCGATGCGGCCCGTCTGCGCCTTGCAGTTACTACCTCCGAGCCCAGGAGAGACGACTGTGTCTAGGACGCTCGAGACGCTCCAAGCGCTCGAGGTCGTAGCAAGATAGCTCTTCCAGCCTGTCGAAAGATTATCCCCAAGTTTGAGCGTAAAGGGATTAGAGGTGCGTGCCCAGTGATAACTACCCCATGTGTGACTCGCCTCGGCCGAAGAAGCCATGGAAAAAAGGCTTATAATAAGAGCTGTAATGACTGCTAAAAGAGACACTCGTATAGATGTTGCCATATACGACTATTTATCCATAGGTGCAGGCATAAGTCAAGGTCTTTCTAACCTGCCCCAGCAGCCGCGGCCATAGTCGCCTGCGGAGTCAGCATCGGATTCGTGAAGATAAATGTATTGGCGGCAAGGAACATCACGAGAATGAATGAGAGAAGTACTCCGGCAGCTGTCGCTTTCCGTGTATGGTGGACGTGTATCTCAAAACCGGTCGCGATACCGAGCGCGATAAGGATGAGAAATCCGATGAAATAATACGCGTAAAGCAGGGCTGTTTTTGGTGAAGTCGCGAGAAAACCCCACGAGGGCGCGTAGCGGACGACTGCTCCAATTGGCGCCGAAGCTTCGGGCGGGCGCACGTCAGCAATCGGTGCCGAAGATTCTGCCGCGGTACCTGCGGGCGGCTCACTCGTGCCTAAGACCGTAGGGATCAATTGTGTGCTTGCTACTGCGAGCTCTGTCGCGTCTTTCGGAGTTGTACGTTCACGAATCACAGCAACTTCTGCGGGCTTGCCCTCCGAAGCCTCGGCGAAGGAGGGCGTGCCAAACATTTGTACGACAAAGGTCGTGAGGCGGCCCTGATACATCCCCTGCGCCGTTGCGATGCCGATCTCGGTGAAATGTGCGCCGAGGACATTGTCGCGGTGCGAGGGCGATCGCATCCACGCGCGCTCGACATCAACAGAATCAGAAAAATCTACTGCCAAGTTTTCTCCTGCATAACTAAATTCATATCCCGCTTCCTGAAACCAATACCACGAATCACGGCCTTCAGGCGAGGTGTGCGCGAAATAACTCTTCGCCGCCATGTCATCGGCTTTTGCCTGTGCCGCGGCGACAAGCACTGGATTCATCGTGAGCGTCTGGAGATTGTTTTCCACTCTATCCCCGTTCGCCAAATCGACGAGTACAGCCGCAACGACGGAGGCATATTGATCGGAACTAATGAAAAAGCGCGTGACCGATGAGGCGAGAAATACTGAAATAACAAGAGCAGAAAAGAGCCCTACTGCCACGCCGCCCATTAATTCCACTCGCCGGCGCTCACTCCTGCGTCGCGGCAGAATGGATCGTGATCTGCCTCTACCTCGAGACTTCATGATGAAAGTATATCGCGGAAGCGCGGCGCGACTATGCGCCACTGCGCATAAGGCGAATGTTGCGACGGTAATTGATGATATAGCGGCAGAGGGTGGCCGCGACAATGAGAAAATAGATGCTCGTGAGCGCAAGGAAGCCGACCGCTATCCAATAACTCCCCGAATGCATAAGAAGATACCCTGCGTACATCCCAAGGGGCGAGAGCGATGCGCCCAAGCCGACGGTGCCGCCATTGAAATTAAGCATGATTATGTTTTGAGTGCGCGGGTCCCCCATCGGCGCTCCGTATATCCGCATACACGGAAAAATCTATTACCGGCGCGAGCCACAATTCTCCCCAAGAGACCGGTCCTATCGAGCACGGCATTCCTCACTAGATTGAAGCAGAAAAAAGAATAGGAGCCGATGAGCGCGACGGTCATGACATTGCTGTAAATAAATTCCGGAATAAGACTGATTCGGATGAGCCAATCGAGCCAATCCTTCTCGCGATATAAGCGCATGAGCCAGATCTGGAATGCGTACCATATGCCGAGCTGAAGAACTGAGAGCGCAATAATCCACTGCGTAATGTGCGAAGGAACCGCGCCGTTGCCGTTGGAGAAATAGAGAATGAGGATCATGCCGAGGGCCGAAAGAAACACTGTATGCCCGAGGATATCCTGAAAGATCGAAGCGGGATGGCGTGACCGTGCGACCACCGTGACTCCCCCGTATGACCATCGCGTCCTCTGGCGCCAAAGCTGCGAGAGGGTGTGCGGTACCACGGTCCACGCGAGGGCATTCGGAGCGGATTTGACGCTCCATCCGAGGATCTTGAGGCGCATCGTTATTTCATAATCTTCGATAAGATGCCCTTCGGCAAATCCCTCGACTTCCCGAAGAGCGCTCGCACGGAACGCCGTAAGCATGCCGTGCATGACCAAGGGTCCGCGTAAAAACCCTTCGTCGGCGAGGCGTATGGCGTTGAATCCGAGGTACTCAAGCCCCTGCAGCCGCGTGAGGAGATTTTTGTTTTTATTGTGGACGCGGCACTGGGAGCATACCGCTCCCAATTCATCGTGGCTCATGAGTTCGTTCACCAGATTCCGTATCGTGTTTCGATCAATGACGACGTCGTCATCAACCGTGAGAAGTACCTCGGGCACATATTCTCTCTCTGCCGCGTAAATATAATTGAGCGCATAATTCAATGCGCAAGCTTTCAGTTTGTTTTCCGGCGTACGCAGGACCGTGACCCGAGGAATGGAGGGTAAGCGCTCAAGGATCGCGGTACTCTCGCGACAATCTTTCGGCGTTGAATCATCCACAATATAGACAAGGATTTTTGGATTCCATTGCAGAAGGTCTTCGACCAAAGCGCGGGTGAGATTCTTCGGTGCGTAAGTCGGGATGATCACGCCCACGCGTGCTCGCTCATACTCGAAGTGCGATGGCGCGTATCGTACTGGTACGAAAAAACTCTTCGCGCCGATTTTCGACGATATTTGTTTGGGGAAGGGTGCAAAGGAAGAGACCATTGTCCTGGTTTGGCTGGTTTCCCCTCTGCCCCGAGCTCACGATGTGGCAGTTCCCTAAGAATAGCGCATGCCCGCAGAACCCCTTTTCCACAGGTGTTGATAACCGGACGTGTCTATAAGAGTCCGTACTTACAGGGTTTAGAAGGTATCCACTCGAAGGACCGGCTCGGGATGTATTCCTGAAGGATCGGTGTGTCCAGCGCCAAGCGCTTCCCCACTTCCGACGAGCGCGTCGCGCACCGCGATCCAGGATACGCCCGGATGGGTAGCAACATAGAGTGCAGCGGCACCTGCAACATGCGGGGAGGCCATGCTCGTACCACTGATGGTGTTATAGCCGTTTCCAAGCCATGTAGAATAAATGCTAACACCAGGCGCTCCGATATCGACTACCGCACCGTAATTACTGAACGAAGCAAACGTATCGTCGGCACCATAGGACATCGCGCCCCCGACTCCACCAGGTTTCCCATCCGAATCAGCAAGAGCGGAAACGGTAATGACTGCATCGTCATACGCCGCAGGTACAAATCCCGCAGAGTTCGCCGCACTATTTCCTGCCGCAACGACGATGGTGACCCCTGCGTCGCGCGCGCGGCAGATCGCTTTGTGCAGCGCATCATTATTTGTATTACCACAATTATTATCGGAAATTCCCCCGCCGCCCAAGCTCATGTTGGCAACCGTTATTGGTCCGCCATTCGAGGGTGCTTTACTCGTTACAAAATCGATGCCACAGATAACAGTAGACCAGCTGCCGCTCCCATATCTATCCAAGACGCGCACTGACCAGAGCTTCGCTCCGGGCGCGACACCGACGACACCTTGTGTATTGTTCAATGCTGCGATGGTGCCCGCGACGTGCGTGCCGTGACCGTTTTGATCAGTGTATCCTCCGCTTGCGCGAGTGCAATTTTTGCCACCGACTACTTTGCCGGCAAGATCAGGGTGCGTCGAAAGAATTCCTGTATCAATAACGGCAACGTTGATATTTGCTCCCGTATTCGCCTTCCCTTCCGCGTTGATGCGGTCCACTCCGGTCGGGAGTACTTGCGATACGGCTGTGCTCGGTGCTGACGAGTAGTGCTGGGCATCTCGCACCCAAGAAATTCGCTCTCGTACACGGGACGTATCTGCTTGCCGTGAACTTGCCTGCTCTGAGGAACTCGAAGGGGTCGAATCGGCGATCGAAACGACGCGATCCTCACTTACAAATGCTACGCGCGGATCCTCGCTGATAGAGCTGACCTCCGCGTCTGAAAAACGGGCTGCAAAACCATTGAGTACACTGCGATACGAGCCCAGCCGCTCGCCGCGCACACGTCCAAGAAGTTCGTTTTCGGCAGTATCAACATCAGTGACAGAATCCTTAAAGACAACAATATATTGATTGGGAATACGCTCTCCCCCTCTATCTGAACGCGCCGAATCCACCTCGGCGGAGGCAAATGCGGCTAAGCAGAAAAAGCTCAGGATAGCCGCTGGGATTAGTATGCCAGCTCTCCTATTCATGCATCCACCATATCACACCACAAGCTAGAGGGCAATAGAGGCGAGTGCGTTTACAGAGATTTTGACACCCTGAAATAAGCACGGTAGAGTGCGGCTCTATGAGTACGTGGATACAAGCCAATTGGCTGAAGCTCCTTGCGATAGCTATGGCATTGGGGGCTTTGGCACCGATTCCTTATTTTGTTTACTTTCAACTCATGAATTGGATCGTTGTCGGCGCAGCGCTTGTGACTGCGTGGCAGGCTTACAAGCAGAACAGTATGTGGATCGTCTGGGTCTTCGCTCTCGTCGCAGTCGTTTTCAATCCGGTTGCTCCGCTCTATTTGTCCGCAGTAACGTGGCAAATGGCCGATGTCGTTGTTGTTGTATTGTTTTTGATCTCCCTTATACTCGTCAAACCAAAATCTTAAGGTTCGTAAAACCAAAAGAGCCCCGACAAAGTCGAGGCTCTTTTGGTTTTCTAATAATTTTCTATTGGACCTGTGCAGTCCACCTAGTAATTCGATTCGATGGATTTCCGGTCTCAAGTGTTCCAATCGATATTAGATCACCCGCTGCAAAGACAACGCTGTTTACTGTATCCGAGCAACTTGATTGGGTGCTTAACGTGCTGCAAGTTACTACTGTATCAACGCCGTTTTTCCTGACCGTATATGTAATGGCTAGAACGGTACCGCTGACTGCGATATTTCTTCTAACGTAGAAGTTCTTCAACGTCCCACCGACGGGCATTATCTGTTGTACTTCGCCTTCCGTGGTACTGTCTTCCTTAAGAAACATTCCCATGAAGTTGTCGTCGTCCAGGTTGCCCTCTGAACCGCCGCCGATTATCTGAGACGCCGGACCTTGTGGACCAGTTGTACCTGTGGCACCAGTTGCACCCGGCGCGCCATCTTGGCCATTCGTTCCATTTGTCCCATTCGTTCCGTTAGTACCATTGGTCCCGTTGCAG
>CAZFMA010000068.1:0-4109 GCA_964520015.1 uncultured Candidatus Saccharibacteria bacterium | reverse complement strand
GAGAGCCACAAGTCGCGGACACAACAGGGTCCGGACCAAAAGCTTGAACAGGTTTCCGTCGATTTGGCGTCCCTTACACCGGAGAATCTTGATCAGGCGCTCGCACTCGCGCACGAGATATTTCCGGCCATAGGTTCGACGGAAGAATCTCCTGATATAGCGTTTGCGGCAAGTCTTAATCCCAAACAGTACGAAAAACAATTGGATGACTGGGGGATATCTTCGCTCAATTACTGGCTTGCACAACAGAACGGTAAGGAGGTCGGGATAACAGGTCTCTACCACAAGACAGAAGACCCACAGGACACCGCCTGGGTCGGATGGTATGGCGTGGCGCCTGACGCGCGCGGCCATGGTGCGGGCCGCACGATATTGGAAGAGACCATCAATAAAGCACGTGCGAAAGGTGTAAAGCAATTGAAGCTCTATACGACTACCGAAGATGACCCAATAGCGCATGAGTTATTCGAAAAATTCGGTTTTACTGTTTTCAGTGAAGAGATCGCTCCAGAAGGATATACAAAAATGAATATGTCGATGCGGCTCGACGGGGAGCCACAGGAGCGCTCGCAGCTTCAACGACTTATCGAAAGAAGCAGATATACGCGCGACAATCCCGTCAACTTCAATACGGGTATTGAGAGAAATGGTGAACGGTTCACGATAGAGACCATTGAGGGCATCAATCATCCTGATTTCATGAAAATGCACAGCCTTTTCAGCCAGACCTTCAAGGCTGAGGAGGTCGACTCTCCGGAGACGATGCAAAAGTACATCGATGATGGGAAGGATCTCATCATGCATGTTGTGAAGAACGACAAAGGTGATGTCGTCGCCGCGCTCCTCGGCTACCGTTCTGAAGACGCGTCGGGAAGTAAGGCGCTGGAGGGAAAGAGTATATTAGGTATCGACATGGTCGCCACGCATCCGGATTTTCAACGCAA
The DNA here is from genome assembly GCA_964520015.1 of uncultured Candidatus Saccharibacteria bacterium. Lineage (GTDB taxonomy): Bacteria > Patescibacteriota > Minisyncoccia > Phycocordibacterales > UBA2100 > UBA10103. The sequence continues at coordinate 3,165 of CAZFMA010000068.1, read as the reverse complement.
AGGCCTCGCACGAGAGTTGTATATTTCTGCCAGCATGAAAGCCGCTAAGAACGCTGAAGCTGAAGGAAAGACTTTGTCTCTTGCTATGGGTGAATGCACGTTCACGTCAGAGAAATTTTGGAACGACGTGGGGTGGAATCGCATCTATGCCGTTGATACAGAAAATAAAAAGATTACTGAGATCAAGTACGTTCAGCCTCCCGTCGACTTTAATCCGAAAACGGGCGAGGCCGCTGAGGGTCTCAGCAACGTACCAGAGCATCTCATGACAGACAGCCTCGAGCGGCGAACGCCGCCAACAAAAGAGGAACTTGCGGCTGCCGCAAAGAACTGGGTTACGTCATTCGCACAAACCCGCGAATTCTTCGAGAACGCCGAAGCCTATACAGCTAACGAGGCTCTGATAAAAAAATACGCCGATGACCTTACGAAGCAAATCACAAGTGCTGAGCGTATTGTTCTGTTGAACGAACGAAGGCGTCGGCTTCTTATGAAGCGCGGTTGGACCATCGAGGGGCATACTGCTGCTGATGGGGGAGACACGGGTCCCGAGGATTTCTAGAATCTTGTCGTATCAAACCCCGACCAGCCGACAGAGGTTGCGGACAAGCCCTCTTCGTGGTATAAAGCCTCCTCTTCTTATATGAAAAAACAGCTTTTTTGGAGCAATCCGACCTATCAACCCAGTAAGTCGCTCATGGGCCATCATGAGACGTCCTATCTCATCGTAGGGGGTGGAGTGGCCGGCCTCTTTGCCGCGCACTACCTTCTCAAAAAGGGAGTGAAAAACATCACTCTCATCGAAAAGAATATCGTCGGATCCGGATCGACGGGATATTCGGCAGGGATGCTCGAAAGCGAGATAGAGATTCCACGTGAGATGCTAACTCGGCGACATGGCGTGCGATCAACCGCTCTTTATATTCGCGCACAAAGAGCGGCACAGCGCGAGGTTCGTCAGCTTGTTAAGAAAGAAAAGATACCGTGCGATTACGAAGAACGCCCCCTCTTCTTTTTTAAGGACGATTCGGCGAGCGGTACGTTCGTGGAGAAAAGTATTTCTGTGAATCCGGTCAAGTTTGCGCAAGGAATCGCCGTGTACTTAAGACAGAAAGGAGTCCGTATCTACGAAAACACTCCGCTTGTCATTGCGCATAAAAATATCGCCCGCACGACGCGAGGTTCAATTGCGTTTGATCAAATCATCTACGCTCTCGGTACGTCGCAAAAGCATCCGGCAATTTCCAATTACGTGACGACGATCTGTGTCACCCGCCGTCTTTCCACAAAAACGCTTCGTTACCTTCGTCGCACTCGCAGGGACATGTTTTTTTACGATGAGCGACAATCGTATCACTACGGCAAGATCACTCGAGACGGGCGTCTGCTCGTCGGCTATGGCGATATCCTCCGTACGTCCTCAAAGACCGACGCACCCTTGCATGCACCGCACGTAAGAAGCATTAAGCGTTTTATCAAACGAATAACCGGATCTAACCTGCCAATACATCGTGCATGGAGCGCCGCTTATGCGCTTTCGAAAAGATCTCTTCCGTATGTGTCGATCAATAAGGGTGTCGTAGGAGGTGCGGGCACACAGATCGCCTCGATTGCTGCGGCCTCATATTTTGTGAATACTCTGTTGCGAGAGAAACATCCTCTCAAGTCTCTTTTTAAGGCAGATAAGACAAAAGTATAAAAAATTCCGGCCACGGCAGGTTCTCCCAAGTGGAGTCCCCGCCGTGGTGCGTTTCGGCTACCAGTGCATCTTGCACTGAATTCGAAGAATGGCGACCATCGGCAGCATGCCTATGCTCAGAAGAATGATGAGCGCCCCGCCGAGTACCGGAATGAAGACCGACTCTTCGAGCGCAAGCGCGAAGGTGACGGCGATGGTGACGAGCATGTCGCCGACCCCCAAGCCCGAGGGGCTGTCTCCCTGTACCAGGGTGAAGACGACCACCCCGATCGCCACCGCGACCCAAAGGGAGATCGTGCCGGCGCTCCAGGCGATTACAAGCCCGACTTCTTCCGTGTCCCGGGCGACCATCCTGATCGCGACGCCGAGACCCGCGATGATGGCAGCAATGACTGCCATCAGCAAAAAAGCGGCCAGCCAAGGCTGTGCCAACGCTTCTGCCAACATCTGACTTTCTCCGTTTCGTTATGCTGCCGCACTACCCGTGCGACGTGGGCCTTTTCCATTAGAGCATCAAGTATATATAAGTCAAGACATATATGCCTCAAAAAACATGATATTATGGCCGCGTTGGTATTAATATTATTCGTTTTTGAAAAGCATTATGGATATTGAAGTAGCAAAGACACTCGGAATGGCAATTGCTGTCGGTTTCGGCGTGATGGGCCCTGGTATTGGTCTCGGTATTCTTATTGGCCGTGCTCTCGAAGCTATAGGACGCAATCCAGAAGCGGCAGGGAAAATTCAGTCGACGATGTTCATCGGTATCGCGGTTACTGACGCTTTGGCCATCTTTGCCTTGGTCATCGGCTTCATCATTAAGTTTACGTAATTTTGACGCGATGCGTTGTCGGACTGCACCTGGCTTCGCTCGTCGTACAGATCAGTACGACTCGTTCGCCCGATTTGCCCTCCTAGCCTCGCATCCAAAATGACGTAAACTTACTATCAATATGTCAGAACTCTTCGCGGCATTTGGACTTAACTGGCAACTGCTTTTGGTGCAGGCTCTTAACTTTGCGATTCTTCTCTTCATTCTCTGGCGAGTTCTCTATCGTCCGGTTTTGAAACTGATCGATGATCGTCAGAAAAAGATCGCAGAAGGAGTGAGGACAGCCGAAGCCGCCGACATGAAGCTTGCCGATGCGAAATCGCAAAGCGAGGGAATTGTGGGAGGCGCGGCGCGCGAGGCGGAAGCACTTGTCGCTTCTGCACGAGCCCGAGCAGATGAACGAGGAGTAGAGATTGTGAAGACCGCCGAGGCGCGCGCTGCAGGAGTTCTCAAAGACGCAGCCGATCGAGCCGAAGAAGCCAAGCGCCAAGCACTCAAAGAAAGCGAGAGGGAAGTAGCTCGGGCGGCAATGCTTGCAGCAGAGAAAATCCTTCTTGCCCGCCATAGCTTTAGCGACGGAGGGCGAGAAAAATCTGCATAGTTCGATATGACTCACCACAGGTAATATGGAAAA
>CAZFMA010000067.1:0-3253 GCA_964520015.1 uncultured Candidatus Saccharibacteria bacterium | reverse complement strand
GCCGCCGAGTGTTGAGGTATCAGAGCCGTATGGAGAGGACGAACGTGGTCAGTCCCTCCGTCGAGCGTCGGGAATGTCGGGCTCCCCAACATTTGTTTTTATCGAGGGACGATACGTTTTTGGAGGCGTTTTCTGGGGCGTGAATACTCTTACAGACAATGTTCGTCACCGCGTCATCAGTGTGGGATTTTTTCACGGCCCCGATGCTTTGAAGCGTGTTATCGAAGAGAGATGATTTAGTAGACGTACGGATACTGGCCTGCCTGCGCAGGCAGGTACGGCTGTGAGTAGTATTGCTGCTGGTATGGGTATTGCTGCATGTAGTTCTGGGTAGGCATGTAGCTATAGGTGGATTGCGAGGCGTAGTTATTGTTCTCGTTGGATTCGGAGACGGAGTCTGTGTGATCGACGACGATTGAAATCGTACCAGAGATACCCTGCGAGAAGCGAAGCGTGTTTACCATATGAGCACCGGCGCCAAGCGAGGATTGCAGAGGTGAGGTGTAGGTGTAGACCGATTGCGTGGGAAGGAATGCTTGGAAGTAATACGAGCCGCTCGCGCTTCCCCCGATGTTTGCAATATCGAATTCCACGACTGCCATACCTGATGGGTCAACGCTTACTCCCAAGATTTGCACCGAGAGATCGGCACGGCTCGTGGGGCGCGGTTGCGTTGTGACAGGGGAAGTCGGGGCGGGAGTGACAGGATCCGGAACTTGGACAACGGGGACTCCAGAAGGAACCACCATAATCGAGGCGCTTCCTTGAGCTTGCTTGGAAGAAGTGGCGCTCGGCATGAAAATGAGCGACACAGGAATACTGGTCGAGGCAGAGCCAGAGAGCATCGGTGTGATCGAAATCATATTGTCGGCGTTATTGCTTGCCGGTACGCCATAGGCGGTGCCGCAGGGGACGGAAGTCGAAGCTCCTTCTCCGCGCGGAATTTCAAAATGGAAATTGTCTTTGCACTGGTACAAAAGCGCATACATGCCATTTTCTTTCGGCGAATATTTCCAGCGCAAGGCAAACGATTCTCCCGACTTTATACTTGTGGGAGCGGTGACTTGGATTGTCCCCGAGCCATTACCATTGAAAAGGGAAGCGAAGAAGGGGGAGGTGAGGGAGGCGATATGGAAAAGTCCCCACAAAACGATAACGATGAGGATGATAAATCCGATGATAGCGAGCGCACTCGAATATACGCTTGGACGCGGTTTTACTGCGGTGGTCGTCTTTGCGCTGTGGGTCTGGGTCGTTTGCGTGAGAAGCTTCTCTTCTGCCATGGGCGATATACTTCCATACATGTGCCATTTTGTCAAGAGTCACAAAGTGTCTCCATGCAGGATGCGAATGCGAGGAAATATGAGGGAAGGGTAATCTGTGCTACTTCGTCAAACCTTCCTTTTTAAGTAAGACCGCCAGAGCGTAGATGCGAGGTACGTATTCACTCGCGTCTTTCCCATACAGATCCAGATATCGAACATTGGATTGTCCTTTTGCAGCGGAGACCATCGCAAAGAAGACATCATACCCGTACTCATCAGCATACCGTCCAAAATACTCAGTAAATTTCTCTCGCGTGCTGCATTGCTCAACGAACCAATTAACGACGGCGACCATTCGTTTAGGTCCCGCATTATAGGAGTTAAGAAGCGCCGGTACCAAAAAATATATATTAAAGCGCTCTTCATCTCCGCCGAAGAATTCATCTTTCACTTTTGCTAAAGATTCGGCAGCTTTTTCTTGCATCATCTCGTATGCGTTGCCCATATACCGCGTGACAGCAGGAACTTGGTTTTTGAGGAAAAGAATGTCTTCTCCGCCGCCGAAATCTTCCCATGCGCCCTCGGTAAATTGAAATATACCCCGCGCATCCTTACGGCTTCTGGATTTGTTGTTGTATCTGGATTCTTGGGCTGCGAGCGCTGGAAGCAAGCGTCGTACCTCTCTCCGTGCGTCTGCGGGGAAACCCTCCGGAAGCAGATTTGTAGACATCGACTGTTCCTGAATGTATTCGATACGATTGAGTCCTTTGCCGAGGATAACCTCCTTTTTCCCGTAGTGACTTACGATGTCCATGAATGTTTCGGGATCTATCGTCTCGCCTTCTGTTTTCTGAATAGCTTCTCGAATTGCTTGAATGACGTTCAGCTGCTGCGGTATTGCACCCCGAATATCGCACGCGAGTCCCGGCCGCGCATCGCAGATTCGCAAGCGTTGCGCGTCGAGCCAGTCTTGATTTATCACTTCATCGACAAGAAGCCCCGTTTCGTCCAGTTTCCCGGGGGGGATACCGCCAATATCTTCAAGTTTTATCGGATTGCCGAGAGGTTTGCCACGCTCGTCAACAAACACTATTTCATCGCGCTTAAGTTCTCCATACTGTCTTAAATATCCCGAAATTCGATCAGTGAACCTCTCCGAGGATTTTTGAATTTCGGCAGCTTCTCTCCTCTCTTTTTCTCGAATAGGAATGAGTAGACCCAAACCGGTTAGGCCAGAACCAATCGCTCCGCCTAATACGAAGGCTTCCAGCACATGCCTCCTACTAATCCCTTTTTTCGGTTTTGTTCCTTCTGGTTTGGGCTCACCTTCATTCATATCTGTTTATTTTCTCCCAGTATACCCGGATTTTTCCTCGCAACAGGGCCTTACAGGCGAGTTGACAAGAGTAGAATTACAGGGTATTATGCCGCCGATAGAAATATGACGACTCACGCCCTACCCACCAACTACCAGAAGCCCCCAAAAAGGGTCTATTTTGCTGCTGTCATCATGGTGTTTTTCACTACGCTGAGTGCGGCTGATTCGGTAGGATTTGTACCGAATTACATCGATGGTTCGACTCCCCTCACCACAGGCGGAACCGTGCCTGCACACGATTCACTCGCGCTTTCGAATTTGCCGGAGCTTGGCCCTTCGACAAGCTTAGGGCAAGTGAGTAATGAGCCGTTTACGGTGAGCGGAGTCGAACCGGAGCGCATCCGGATTTCTGCAATCGATCTCGATCTTCCCATCCAAAATCCAAGTACGCGTGATATCGCGGCGCTTGATGAAGTTTTGAAGAAGGGTCCTGCCCGCTATGTGGATTCGGCCAAGCTCGGAGAAAAAGGCAATGTCCTACTCTTCGCCCATAGCTCAAACCTACCGGTGGTGCGCAATCAGATGTACAAAGCTTTCAACCGCGTTTCCGAATTACAAGCGGGTGATTCGATTATTGTAGAAGGCTCCTCGGAGCTCGGAGTAAAGAAGT
>CAZFMA010000066.1:0-9861 GCA_964520015.1 uncultured Candidatus Saccharibacteria bacterium | reverse complement strand
CAATCAATGTCGAGTCCGAATCCCTGCGCGCCTTCGGCGAGGATATAAATGTTTTTTTCTTTACCCTGAGCGGAGTCGAAGGGCGGATACCACTCTTCATAGAGATCAATAAGATAGGGCTTGAGTTCGGGAATTTGTTCTGCGCGCACGCCGGTGCGACCGTATTTGTCTCGATACGCAGGACCGTTGCCGCGTCCCGTCGTGCCGATCTTCGCCCCTACCTCTTTGTCTTCGTTTTTGTGCGCATCGGTGATGATGTGTGCGTTGGTGGCGATAAATAGTTTTTCTTGTGTCTTCACACCACCCTCTTCAAGCATTTTGATCTCGCGAAAAAATTGCTCGGGATCTACTACGCAGCCGGAACCGATCACGGATTTCACTCCAAAAAAAACGCCCGCCGGAATGTGGTGGGTGATAAATTTTTTGCCGTTATGAAAAATCGTGTGCCCCGCATTGCAGCCGCCGTTGTAGCGGAGAACGTGAGTGTAGGAGTTTTGGTTGGCTAAATAGTGGGCAACTTTGCCTTTTCCACAATCTCCATACTGGAGATCCACTATGACATCCATTTTTAACACAGCTACCACAGAATAGCAGTTCGCAGGAGGAGAAGCAAATTTTAAAACGGATTTCTAATGCCGTTGCGGATTTCGAAGTGGACGTGTGGGCCTGTGACCTTGCCTGTCGCTCCGACCGCACCGATGATCTGCCCGCGTGTGACACGCTGCCCTACGGAAACGAGGACGCGCGATGCATGGCTATAGAGTGTCTGGGATCCGTTGGTATGCTGGATGACGACGTAACTTCCATATCCACCGTTCCATCCGCCGTCTTTTGCGACGATGACATCTCCTTCAGCTGAAGCGAGAATCGAGGTACCAACAGGGGCCGCAATATCCACTCCGTTGTATCCATGGATACCCTGTGTTCTCGTTCCACCCGCAATTGGTCGCATGTAGTACCCGATCTGGGTGGCCGTTCCCTTCGAGGCAGTGCCTGTAGAGCCACTTGATTTTGTAGATACCGGAATAGGCATTTCACCATCCGGAATAGTGATCTCCGTACCGACGACGAGCTCCTCGTCAACGATACCATTGTAGTTTGCGATCTCGACCGCATCCCCATGATAGCGCTTGGCAATAGAAGCAAGTGTGTCACCTTTCTTAACCGTATGCCTTACACTGGTAACAGGCAAAATAACCAATTTTTGGCCGATTTGAATTTTAGAGGTGCGAGTCAGGTCGTTGGCCCACAAAACCGTGTCTGTCGAAACACCAAAAAGCTCAGCAATCTCCGAGAGTGTGTCGCCTTCACGAACGATGTATGTGCTGATCGCAGAGTTTTTTGGTTTTTCTATATCGGCTATGGTGCCCGATGGGCCCTCTTCAGGCATAAGAGCATTGTCATCCACGATTTTTATGTCTCCACCCCCCTTACCCGCCATCGGGTTAGCGTTCATAGCGGGCTTCGGAAGCGGCATGATCTGAAGGTTGCCACCGCCGGCAGTATTATGCTGCTTTTCCGGAGTCCCGAGTATCGCGGTTACAAAGCCCCCCAAAACACTTGCCCGCGACTCGGCGGGCATGAGGGTTCCAAGTATAAGAAGGAGGGAGATAGAAATCGCCCCCGCGCGTGCGGATCGTAAAGACTTATATTTCATCCCGTGCCGACGTGCGTCCGGCAGAGAATCACTTTTTTTTCTTTCTATAAGGCCTTTGTGAGGCCTTTTGTCAGTGTCCGCCATAAAGAATACTCAAAAAACCTACATTTTTGCTATCCTCCGACCAGACTAGACAATAAGGCTTCTTTTAAAGATGGCACGAAGGAATAGACAGGAATCTGGCTTTAAATCTCATTATTTACAGGGAGATTCAGCCTCAGAATGTGCGGAAATGCCACCGTACCTTCACTCTACCGTCTGGGGGGGTTCATCGTCAATTCATAATGCTGCTGGACGGTGGATAACACATTTGTCAATGTATTTTATCTTGATTTTGAGCCATTTTTTGTATGAAGACCATCATGCGTGCTATAGTCATTTTGATGTCATATCTCGATAGTCTGAACGCGCAACAAAAAGAGGCGGTTTTACACACCGATGGTCCTCTTCTCATTGTCGCCGGAGCAGGGGCAGGGAAAACAAGAACCATAACCCACCGAATTGCGCGCTTAATAGACGATGGGATTACCCCCTCGTCAATACTTGCGCTCACCTTTACCAATAAAGCGGCTGGCGAAATGCGCGACCGAATTCGAGACTTGCTTAAGGATACACGACGCGGAATGCCCTTGGTAGCAACTTTTCACTCGCTCGGCGTACGGATCCTGCGAGAATTCCACCAAGAAGCGGGGATCCCGCGGGGATTTAGCATTTGGGACCGCGATGATAGCCTGCGAGCCGTGAAGATAGAGCTGAAGCGACTCGAGGTAGAGGAATGGACACCTCGTCAGATACTGGGAGCCATTTCGCGTGAGAAAGGAGGAGGAAAGACCATTGGGGAATATCGCGAATATGCTTCCACGAGGCGAGAACAAACGATCGCGCTCGTATGGGAAAGATACGAGCAAGCACTTCTTGAAGAAGGGGGTCTTGATTTTGATGACTTGCTGGTGCGCACGCTCACGCTTTTGCGCGACTCATCTCCCACACGCGCGCTTTTGCAAAATCGGTGGCACTACCTCACCGTCGACGAATACCAAGATACGAGTAACGTGCAATATGAACTGATAAAACTTTTAAGCGGCGACCGGCACAACATTTGTGTCGTGGGAGACTTGGATCAATGCATCTACACATGGCGACAAGCAGAAATAGAAAACCTTCTTTCGTTTGAACGTTTGTTTCCCAATGTAAAAACGGTGCGCCTTGAACAAAATTACCGCTCGACACGAACAATCATTGCCGCCGCAAATGCAGTCATAGAAAAAAATACTAAGCGCGTACCGAAAACACTCATAAGTCAAAACGAAACGGGAGATCCCATCGTGGTGTACGGCGCGTCGGACGAGAGATATGAAGCGTGGTTTGTAGTCGAGCAGGTGGCAGCGCTTCTCGAGGGTGGAATGCGAGAAAGTGAAATCGCCGTGCTCTATCGTGAGAATTCACAATCACGGGTATTGGAAGAGGCGCTCTTGCATGCGGGTATTCCATACCGCGTATTGGGGACACGATTCTTTGAGCGCAAAGAAGTCAAAGATGTACTCTCGTATCTTCGCGCAGCCTTGAATCCGAAGAGCACAAGTGATTTTGTACGCATCGTGGGTGTTCCTCCTCGGGGAATTGGGAAGGTGACGCTCGAGAAAATGCTTTCGGGAAGACCCTTAGGAGCGACGGAAGGAAAGGTACGTGCATTTCAAGAGACCCTCGCGAAAATCCGACACGCCGTACACACACTACCCACGTCAGAGGCTGTACGTTTTTGTATTGAAGCAAGTGGGATACAAAAAATGTACACCGGTAGAACAGAAGAAGACACGGAGCGGCTGGGGAATGTGCGCGAACTTGCTAACCTTGCGACCAAGTACGAGCATGACGAACCGCCTTCGGGAATCGAACGTCTCCTCGAAGAAGCCGCGCTGCAGAGCGAGCAGGATGAACTCGATATAAATAAAGAAAAGAGTGGAATTTCTCTTATGACCGTACACGCTTCGAAAGGACTTGAGTTCGACGCTGTGTTTATTGTCGGGCTCGAGCAAGGCCTTTTTCCTTCGATGCACGATGATGACGGTCGCGACCCGGAGGAGGAGCGGCGGCTTTTTTCTGTTGCTCTCACGCGAGCGCGAAAAAATCTTTTCCTCAGTTTTGCCCATGAACGCTCGAAATACGGGACACGCGAGGGTGCGCTGCCCTCGGAGTTTCTCTCCGACATTGATGAAAGACTGCTTGTCGGAGCTGAAGGAGCCGTGGCCCCGCAAAAAAAACGGGGACTTCTCGATGACTACTATGAAATCCGCTAGAAAATCACATCCTGCCCGGCTCGGTCAACATTTTCTGACTGGACAATGGGCCGCCCGCGCGCTTGCGGAAGCCGTCGCTCCCGCTGCGGGTGAGACGATCCTCGAAATTGGGCCTGGGAAAGGAGCGCTTACGCGAGAATTGCTGGCCGTAGGCGAGCACGTGATCGCAGTCGAGAAAGATTCCTCACTCGTAAAAATTTTAGAAGATGAATTCGCCGGAGACATCGCGACAGGAAAACTTATTTTGGTTGAGAGTGATATCCGCGACTTCAGCCCCGAACGAGCGAATCTGCGAGCGGGAGAGTACGTGCTCGCCGCAAATATCCCGTACTACATTACCGGCGAAATTATCCGCCAGTTCCTCACAACAGATGTACAGCCGCGAGCAATGGCGCTCCTTGTCCAAAAAGAAGTAGCAGATCGCATCGTGGCGCGTGATGGGAAAGAAAGTATCTTGTCTCTTTCAGTGAAAGTCTATGGAGTGCCAAAAATAATCGCGAAAGTATCGCGTGGAAATTTCAATCCACCGCCGTCCGTTGATTCTGTAATCCTTCTTGTGAAGGGAATATCGAAAAAGATGTTCGACGAAATACGTGAAGATGCTTTTTTCAAGGTTGTGAAAGCTGGCTTTGCATCGAAGCGAAAATTCCTTGCAAATAACCTCGCGAATCATTTTTCCAAAGAAACAGTGGTTGGTGCATTCACTGAATGTGGATTGCATCCAAAGGTTCGCGCCGAAGATGTTTCGCTTGAGAAATGGAAGATGCTTGCAAAGCAGCTTATTGGCTAGGTCACAAATAATTTCCTCGCCGTCGCTCGGAAATTTTTCTGACCACGCCTCGGCATCGCGCTGAGCTCAGCGCGATATGCCTGCGGCCGAGTTCTCGTGCAAAACAGTATGCAGATACTGTTTTGCTACTGAGAACTCCCCATCATCGTGATGTAGGTGCCGGGCCAGACGATGACTGGTTGAACCGAAACGACGCAGTAATAAGGGACGCTTGCAAGACCGAGGAGCCATTGACCGACGTGCGATGGCGGGCCGAATTGGTAGGTGAGCGTGCTGGGCCGCCAAATATACGGGCCGCCGCGCGGCGGACCGAGATTGGCGTAGATAGCCGTGTTATAACACCGCCTGAAGATATTTATTTGACCACCAAAGGGATACGCATATACATTCGAGGGGAGCGATGTAAGAAAAATTACTGCGACCAAAAGAGATACGAGAGCTCGAGACATGGTGCAATCGTAACACGACGAGTTGTGCATGCTTTCCATTATCAAGACTGGACGCGGCGCAATACTACGCGCACACACTCGAAATGCGCTCTTTGATGTGCGATATACTGAGATACATGTCGTGGATTCGCGTTCATCCCTATATCTCGGCGCTCTGTGCGACAGTGCTCTTGATACTCAGTGGGATATATCTGGTACAGAGGCACTCTGCCGCTCCGATTTCAAATACGACTACTGCGTGGGGCGGAGAGAATTTAGGAATTTTGGATCCCATATCGTATTCACAGACTCAAAATACTGGGGCGCAAGGACGCCCTACGACGGTGGTGCAGGATACCGTACCATATATCTACATCCCACCGGCTATTTTCAGTGATGCAAACACAGGGGCGGGAAAAAATTCTTTTGATTTCAATGACTTTATCTCCACAGTAACGGTCAAAACATCAGTACAATCCAATTCTACAATCACTACCTCGGCGATCGATGACGCGTATTCCTTTATACCATCGGGCTTCTTCAGTACGACATCACAAGCTCATCCGTCACTTGCGCAAGAAAGTATCTATCAATACGGAAATACCGTTGGTTCATACATTCGAAGCTACGAGCAGCAATACCCTGACTCCGCAGCAATTCTCAAAGATCAGTTCGAAGATAGGGCAAACCCCGAGAAAGCTCTGGCCGTGGAAGAACTTGCTGGCGCGCTGGAGAGCGTGGGTCAGGATATGCTCGACACCTCGGGGAATGTTCCGCAAGGATTTGCTTCGGCTCATGCGAAACTTGCACAAAGCTACATCGAAATAGGCAAAAATCTGGCGCTCATTCCAAAAGCTACCAGTGATGCTGAGTTTCTAGCGGCAATAGAGACCTACAACGCTTCGGCCGACACATTCGTCAAAAATTACATCGCACTCGCAACACTTTTGAGTATCTACGAAGTCACATTCAGCTCGATCGACGCGGGAAGTGTCTTCACATTTTCTCCGGCAAGTTTCTAAAGATAGTATTATCCGCCTTTAAATACACCCCGCACATCCTGAGACACTCCTCTTGTTTATCTCACCCGACCGGATAGAATAAACAAGGCTGTGTATGACCTCAATGGAACAAGCTTCGAAGAAACGAACGCGGCGCGGGCACGTGGAGCGGGCGGTTCTCTCTAGCCTCGCACTTGCCGGCGTGGGTCTTGTTGTCATGGCCGCCCCCAACGCGCTCCAACTGTTAAAATACGTCGATCCTGACTGGATCGTACGGCGCGACCCAAAGCAACGTATTCGTGAAGCGGCGCATCGCCTTAGAAAAAAGGGATTGGTCGAATTCGTGCGTAAAGATAAACGGGTGTATCTCCGCATCACTGAAAAAGGAAGGGTGAGACTGCGGTCTTTGTCTTTCGGTCCATTGCAGAGGCCGAAGCGATGGGATCGCAAGTGGCGTCTTGTTATATTTGATATCCCCGAAAAGAAGCATGGGCTTCGTGCGAGGGCGCGCGGTATCGTTGCGGGCTTTGGCTTCGTTCGCTTACAGGACAGCGTCTGGGCGTATCCATACGATTGCGAAGAGGCAATCGCACTCCTTAAGGCCGAACTGCATATCGGCAAAGACCTTCTGTATATCATTGCAGATGCGATCGAATACGATACTCCACTTCGCAAAGAATTCGGGCTTCCGCTCGACTGAACTGCCCTTGTTTAACTCGTCCGGTCGGACGAGTTAAACAAGGGACGAGTACTCTCGAACGAGAGAATTGGAAGGGGCGGAATGTGTACTCGTGCGAGTTCTCCACTTAAAAGGGCGGGCCGAAATTTGATACAGGGTATAATCTATGCGTGGAAAACAGACGCTCGTCCCAAAGCGGCTTTTCGGCTATTTCGATAACAGCCGCACTCTCTGTTTTTGCGCTGCTTGGGGCAGTGGGCTGGCAAATCACACAAACGGTGCAGCAAAAAAACGCAGCGACTTCGTATGTAGCCAGCAGCGCCGCATCAGTGAATGAAAGTGAGGTGAGCGACGCACTGTTTCTGGCGGATGGGGACACGGTGTTTGAAGGAGAGTCCCCTCTGGGAGTCGAGATACTGGATGGAATCGTATCGAAATACGTAGCTCTCCAGGATCAGGGTCTGTACACGGAAGAATTGGGCGAGAGCGTGGCCACAAAAATGGCGGAGACACTGAAACCAACGGTTCCGTCCCGTACCTACACCTCGTCTGACATACAAACGGACTCAGACACTTCTGCGAAACGACTTCTTGCGTACGGAGATGATCTGCGCACCTCTCTCGCACCTCTGCGCAAAAATACACAACCCGAATTTGAGATTTTCGCATACTACATTGATACAAAAGACGAAAAGTATCTGACGCGCCTTAAGGACGTTGCGGGGTATTACCGAGCCGCAGCGAACGCTACAGCAAAAATCGTTGTCCCCGCCGATGCAGTGACAGAGCACGTAGCAATACTCAACGCGATGGAGGAATTCGCGGCAACGCTCGATGCCTTGGCAGCGAACGCTGGAGATCCGTACGCGTCTACTGCACTCCTGCGCACCTACAATCAAGCCGAATCCGATATGTATCTCTCTTTCAAAGCACTTGCGGGCTACTACAAGCAAAAGAACTCATGACTATGAATGTCGGGCATGTACGAAATATACTTCTTGGAGCGATGGTACTGAGTATGCTGCCGCTCCACGCATTTGCGACTTCGCATGATCCTGTTTCGTCATCGACCGCGGCGACCAATGCACTCGCGACTACTCCGCCCGGCTTCAATGTGCAGGGTATCTTTGACTGCAACAAAAACGGGGCGTATTCGAGCGTCGGGTCCACGGTAGCTATCGGAGGTCCGTTTGTCCCCGTTGCTGATTATGCAGTTGAATTAAATACCGGCGTGCTCGTTTACAAAGAATGCGTACTGCGCAACATCGTTGTCCGCCGGCGCGAAGCGGCAATGACTGCACTCCTAAAAAAGACCAATACGGCAGTCCAGACGGGTCGCAATGGAAACAAGCAGTTCGTAGAGAATCAAAATCAGGAAAAATTGAATGTGAGTGATCTACAAGAGAAAGCGTTTAGGGAAAGCTCAGCATTGGATGCTGTTCATCCTTCGTTTCGGAGCGATGTGCAGCGCGCCGTAGCAATCAACTATCAACTAGAAACACGGGCAAAAGAATCTGCACTTGAGTGTCCTTTTGAAGGAGACATCTCTGTGTACCAGAAAGATCCGACACATAATTTCAGCTGGGACGCTTTCTTCGCAATGTCAAAATCAACCTGTATCCCATTCTGGGCAAAAATGCGGGCAATTGAAATGAGAGACGAGCAGATAGGAAGAGCACTGGCGGCACAATACGATGAGTGGAATTGGGGACGCGGATATTATGCCGTGACAGATAATGCTGCCAATCCTCTCGCACGGAAAGTTCTCACACCTTCTGTCACTGTCCAAGCATCGTTCCAAAACATCATCGACAGCCCTATCCGCCAACTTGAAAGCGCCAACGACATCGGCCAGATGATCGGCGCGCTCTACGCAGGATTAGAGACGCAGATCCTTGCTGATAGCCGCGGCTTGGCCGGTATTTCTGTAAGTACTGGTGGACAGCTTTCGTACATTGACCAACTTGTGGCAAATTCTTCGCAAGGGTTGCGCAACGCTGCACTTAATGCGGCACTCCAAATTCTTGCTTCTGCGCGGCGCGTAGAAGCCGCATACCTTCAGGCTGCAACCGCGATTAGCACCTCGCTTGCGCAAGCAAGCGCGCAGCTGCGGAGCGCGGAGAATCAATGCTGGAATCTCATAATTCCACAAGTGTGTACTTCGACTGCGCTCAATGCTCAAAATGAATGCACCGATGCGAGTAGCACATACAAAATAGCGACTTCAACAGCTGGATACGCGCAAGCTGTTATCGTTTCTCAAATTACGCCGCTCATTACTGTCGCAGCCACCAACACTGCGACTTCTCAAGCTGCTCTCGCACGTATTGACGTCCTCATCAAAGGCGTTTCGCAAAATGCCTCTCTTGAGGTCCAGCGGACCTCTCTTCTGGAGCTCGATGCCCTCGTAGCACAGCACCGAATTCACACACAACCCGATGTCGATGGTCCAAATGGCATCGTGAAGAAACTCGATAGTGTCCAGGCGGCGATGAACGCGCTCGTTACTGACACCGTAAAGTCATGGGCAGATGATCCAAGCCCCGCAGTCGGCTGGTGCAACATAAACAATACTGCAGTGATTCAGGCGTGGAAAGACACGTGGAAAAAATGATGTTACGTATGATCTCGTTCACAAGAAATCCAAGAAATACTTTGTTGAAGGGCTTCTTTTTCTGCGCTTTCATGTTTTTGATTTTATTCCCCGCAACCTTTGACAAAGAATTACAAATAATTCGTCTCCAGGCTGCAGACGCGGCCTGTCTCGACGGAGGAGGGAATAGGGTCGCGGGCCTTGCCTCTTGCGACTTTTCTGATATTTCGGACCAATGCATAGATCCGACGAAAGGAACATGTACAGAACAGGATATACTTATACTTAAATTTTTTGAATCGTGTAATCCGGACGGGCCTTTGTATACGAACGGCGGCTTGGGACTTTGCAGCGATAAAGAAGAGAAGGAGGCTTTGCGGGCAGTTGAAATTCTTGCAAGCAATCCTAAGGTAATA
>CAZFMA010000065.1:0-6646 GCA_964520015.1 uncultured Candidatus Saccharibacteria bacterium | reverse complement strand
CGTGAGACCTTCGTACACCTTTTTCGATTGGAGAATCGCTAGTTGGTAGCAAAATCATTTTTGGAAGGAGTGTCGGGCGCTGCGCTGCTTTTCTTCTGGCCGCTCGTCGTCTTTCTCCTCGTGGAGTCCTCCTACGGGATGCTTGGCATCATCCTCTCCCTCACCTTTCTTTTAGCGATCCTTTTGCGTCCCACCGTGCGCAGGCTCCTGCGCCGGGCGCGCCTTGTCGAATCGAAATTAATAAATACGGTTCTCGCGGTAAGTCCCTGGCTCTTTCGCATCGCGGTCGGTACGCCCTTTGCGATAATACTCGTCGATTCTTATTTCTACACTACGACGCCTCGCCGCCTTGGAGTTGATCCCTTCGCCTTCGAACAAGTGGCAGACGCAGGTTCGTATATAGATGAGCACACCGCGCTCAAAGAAATCGCGCTTGCGCTCGGACGGATCGTCATCAGTTTCGCTGGGGTAGCGGCCCTCCTCTATATGCCGGTACCCGCGGCCTTCGCTTCGATATTTCTTGTCGTAGGTATTGTTTCCGCCGCAGGAGTCCTGTGGTTGCGCACTCGCTAAACCCCGTTAGACTCGTACAAGACTTGCACTTCGTACGTATAAAAAAGGATTAATCTTTCCCTTGTTTAATTCGTCCGGTCGGACACTTTAAACAAGAGCGAGGGATTAATGAGGTAAGAGAGAGGACAAGACCTCTTTCACATCATTGCCATCGGCACGGCCAGCGAATTCTTTCATAACGGCTCCGGTGAGTTTGCCTATACCCGCGGCGTCGCTGACTCCAAGCTCTGCCATTTTCGCACGCGCAACTTTCTCTATTTCTTCGCGTCCTGCTGTCTGTGGCAAGTACGCTTCAATAATTTTAAGCTCGGTCGATTCTTTCTCCGCCAGTTCCGGTCTTCCGCCCGCAGCGAATTGTTCTGCTGAATCTTTGCGCTGCTTCGCAAGCCGCTTCAATACCAATACAGCCATCGCATCGTCCATCTCGTCCGTCGGCTTTTTCCCTTTCGCGACGAGTTCGTTGGTAAAAGCAGAAAGCGCCCCCCGCAGCGTATCGCGCCGAATATCGTCTTTGGCCTTCATCGCAGCCATCATGTCTGTCCGAATTTGTTGTGTGAGCATGTATTAAAGATTTTTCTCGTATTTCTTTGACTCATCCTCTTCACCCTCACCATTTTCGGCAAGTTGATCCTGACGCTCTTTTTCTTTGCGTTCGGCCTCTTCTTTTGCGCGCTGTTCTGCTGGTGATCCGTTAATTGCTGTATCAACGGCACCCATGCCGACGACAACACCGACAGTAGCAGCAATTCTTTTTAACGCCTCGCGTCTCGAAACCTTTTGGGGCTCATTGCCCGGTCCTTCCTTCATAGCAAAAGTATAGCAAGTACTCATCATGATACAATCATCGTTTGTGGCATTCGCATGACAGATCCACTTTTCTTCACTTTCATCGCACTATCCGTCCTCTCGTTTGGCCTTCACGGTGTGCTTACCGTTCGCTTTGCGCGGCAGTACGATCCTCTCGTTGTTTCGGTGTATCGAGGCGTGTCTCTCCTCGTTACAATGCTGCCGCTTCTCCTATTCGTCTCGTGGGGCGAGATAGTCGCAGTCAAAGACCACTCATTGATGCTTCTTTTGTCCGCAGGTATAGGCTCGATCGGTTTCGTTATGAGCCTCAGCGGTTCGCGATATCTTCCTGTGGGAGTTGCTAGCTCGATTCGCCAGACCATCAACGTCCCTGTCGCCATCGTGATAGGAATGCTTTTTCTGCAAGAGTATCTCACTCTCGTCCAAATTGTATTACTTGCCGGAATTGCCGGATGCGCAATAGGATTGACAACCCTGCGCTCGCATCATTCTCACCTCGATCCTGCAAAAGCATTCCGCGGGGTATTATTTTCTGCCTGTGCAGGGATAATATCCGCCTTCGCGTGGTATTTCTTTAGCATCGCTGCGCGAGAACTTCATCCCTTTGTTGCAGCATATTTTGTCGAAGTAAGTGTGGGACTTTTTACTCTCCTCTACTTCATTACTCTACGAGTATCCCGCCAGCATACTGCGAGCGCTCGACTTCCATTCCGCGCAATTCGCAACATCGTACTCATCGGAGCGCTTACTATTTTCGGGACTGGCGGGTATGCACTGGCGATAAATCACGGCCCGTATCCTCTTGGTCAAGGTCTCATGACAGGAACTATCCTCGTCGCGACATCCATTGCGTGGTTCCTCTTTAAGGAGCGACTGAATAAGACACAAATAGCTCTTATTGTGGGGGCCGTAGTGCTCATGTTTATTCTGAAAGTAGTCTCGTAGGGTATACTTGGAGAGTATGGAATGGCTTACGATCGGGCTTCTCGCAGCGATTCTGGCACTTTTGGCCTATCTATTATGGATTCGCAAGGCTCCGCAGCAGGGCACAGAGGGGATGGTGCTTCTTCAGCAGCGCATTCAAGAGCTTGAGAGAAGTATGGAGTCGAAACTCGGCGAGGGAACAACGCGGATGTTTGAAAGTATGAAAGCACAATTTGGCGAATCGCAGCGACTCGCGAGCGACATTCGCGACCTCGTAGCAAAGCAGCTTACAGAAGTGAGAGTAGAACAGACAAAGACCAATGAATCGACAACGCGATTTATGGTCATCGCAGAGCAGTTGGCGAATCTTGAAAAAGTTCTCAAACATCAAAAGCAGCGCGGAAATCTCGGCGAAGCTTCACTTGAATTGATTCTTTCAAACATTTTGCCGCCCGGTTCTTACGAAATGCAGCATCAATTCCCCGGTGGGGAGACTGTCGATGCCGTTATTATCACAAAAGAGGGCGTGATTCCGATTGATGCGAAATTCTCGCTCGATAACTATCAACGCTTAGTAAATGCTATCGACGATACGCAACGCGCGGAATTGGAAAAGCAATTTAAAAATGACTTGAAGATGCGCATTGACGAGACATCGAAATACGTGCGGCCAAAGGACGGCACGCTGCCTTTTGCATTTATGTACATCCCGGCGGAAGCAATCTATTACGATCTACTTATCAATGAAGTTGGCTCTGTGAAGGTCAATACACGCAATCTCATAGATTACGCCTATAACGAAAAGAAAGTCATCATCGTCTCTCCCACCACCTTTGCCGCGTACCTGCAGTCCGTTCTCTACGGCTTCAAGGCATTTAAAATCGAAGAAACAGCAAAAGATATCGCAAAAAATGTCGAAGCCCTCGGTCGCCACTTGAATGCGTATCAGGATTATTACAAAAAACTCGGCTCCTCGCTTTCAACCACCGTCAACCACTTCAACGCCGGCAGTAAGGAGCTTGGGAAGATTGATAAGGACGTACTTCGCATCACGGGTGAGTCAGCCGACCTCGACACGCCGCTTTTGGAGAAACCGATTGTAGGAGAGGTTTAAAAAAGCTCAACCCCGGACCTGCGCTTGCGCGCGGTCCGGGGTCTCGGCGGCACTACGCCGCATGGTCGAGCGGGAGAGGCGGTTGTGCCTCGGCCCTGCTGGCCGGAGCCAGCTCTGCGCGCCTCCACGGCCGTCGACGGACGATGTCCGTCAGATCGGGAGTCCCCCACAGCGGCTTCCATTTGCGCCAGAAGCCACCGTCGGTCCACATTGGGCCGAAGAGGATCAGTGACAAAACGCTGATCCAGATGATCAGGGGGCCGAATTCGGACCCATCCATGGCAGACCTCCTCTGGCTGTGGATACCGACACAATTCCACTTTTAAGATAAATGTCAAATAACTGGAGTGGATAATAAATAGTCACTTGCGGCAAGGAAGACAATACGCTATAGTTTCGGCTTCATATGGCTAAAATCGCTATTATTGAAACGGGCGGAAAACAGTACGTTGTCACGCAGGACAGCGTTTTGGATGTTGAGAAAATCACCGGAGTCACGGGCACTGGCGCCAAAATCACTTTTGATAAAGTCCTCCTAACCGACGATGGCACATCAACCAAGGTAGGCGCGCCATACATTGCGGGAGCAAAGGTATCAGCTGAATTGGTAGAAGAGGGGCGCAACCAGAAAGTTACAGTCATCCACTACCGCCAAAAGAGCCGACACTTCAAAAAGGCAGGTCATCGCCAGCCGTACGCAACCGTGCGCATCACTGCGCTACCCTGAGCATAATCGAAGCAATCATACCGCGAGCGCAACTCAATACTCGTATAGTCAAATTTCTTGATATTCCCGATCGTTAGCTATCGTCAACAATTGGGAATATGATCGCGGGTTTCATTTACGATTTTCTAGCGCGCTTTTTATCGTGTCGGGATCGGCGTATTCGAGCTCGCTCCCGGTCGAAAGACCGCGGCCGAGAGAAGTGATCTGTAATGAAGGATTTACGAAATCCTTCAATTTTTCGCGCACATGAACCGCAGTGACGTCACCTTCGGGATTCGCCGGGAAGGCGAGAATGATTTCTTTGAGTCCGGATTTTATTCGTGCAGGAAGAGAATCAAGCAGTTGTTTAATACGCAAGCCGTTCGTCTTTTCTTGGGCAAGTGAAATTGTACCTCCGAGTACAAAATAAAATCCCTTGAAGGTGTGACTGTGTTCAAGTGCGGTGAAGTCAACGTCTGAGGCGACGACTGCAAGATACTGCGGGCTTCGTTCGAGATTACTACATATGTTGCATATTTTTTTCTCCCCGCTGTGGTAGCGCATGCAGAGAGAGCATTGCTGTACCGAGCCGGCAAGAGATTGCACGGCTTGTACTAGTTCTTTTCTAACAGCAGGGGAGGAGCGCAAGAGAAACTGCACGAATCGCTGCGCTTGCCGCGGGCCAATCCCCGGAAAGCGTCGAAAAAGCGCAATGAGCCTTTCTATAGAGTCCATAAAAAGGTATTATCTCACATCCAATAGAAAATGAACTACCCTTGTTTAATTCGTCCGACCGGACGAATTAAACAAGGGCCTCAAAGAGGCGCGGTGTCAGAATCGATCTCGGCTTCAGGCGTAAAGTCGCCGAAGTCACTTTTCTCGATAGAGCGGAAGGTGGTTTTCTCTTCGTCGAAACGCAATTCGATTTTACCCGTAGGACCATTGCGATGTTTTTCGATCAGTATTTCCGCGATGTTGGTTTTATCGGGACCGCTCTCAGCATTCATCTTGTCTTCCCGATGGATAAACATCACCACATCGGCATCTTGTTCGATAGAACCTGAATCACGGAGGTCGGAGAGTCGCGGGCGGCCTCGGCGTTGCTCGACGGCACGCGAGAGCTGGGAGAGCGCAAGGACGGGCACGTTCAATTCACGAGCCATTGCCTTGAGCGACCTCGAGATTTCCGTCACCTGCTGGACCAAATTATCACTTCCGCGGGAATAGGCGGGAGTAATGAGCTGGAGGTAATCGACAATAATAAGGTCAAGACTTTTCTCAAGCTTGAGTCGGCGGGCAATCGAGCGCATAGAGAGCATGGTGGCGCTCGGCTGGTCGTCGATGAATATGGGGGCCTCTGAAAGCGCTGCCATGCCTTGCTGCAAGCGCTCAAACTCCTCTTCTTTTTTGATCTTCCCTGTGCGCAGTTTCCATGAATCGACATTTGATTGCGCAGCGAGCATTCTGTCGGTCAATTGCTGCGAGCTCATTTCGAGAGAGAAAATACCGACCGCTGTCCCGTGTTTGATGGCGGTTTTGCGTGCGATGTCGAGTGCGAGTGCGGTTTTTCCCATAGAGGGTCGCGCAGCAAGAATTATCAAATCTGCTTTTTGAAAACCGGAGAGGCGACTGTCCAATTCGGGAAAGCCCGTGGGCACTCCACGCATCGCGAGCTCATGCTTCTGCAAATGCTCGAGCCGCTCCCACGCTTCTGTAAGCTGCTCTTTGATCAAACTAAATTTGCGCAGTGATGGTGCACTCGAAACAGAGAAGATCTGCTTTTCTGCTTCGTTGAGCAAATCTGCAACCGGTGCGTCTTCGTCATAGCCGAGCTCCGATACACGCCATCCGGTGTGAATAAGGGAGCGAAGGATATATTTGCTCTGGACGATGTCGGCATAGTGCTTGGCGCTTCCCGGAGAAGGCGAGGCGCCCACGAGCTCGGAGAGATATGCTGAACCGCCGATAGGAGACAATTGCTCGACATCTTTGAGCCTTCCCGAGACCGTGATCAAATCGATGGGCTGCCCTTTTTCGTACAGGCTCAACATCGCTTCAAACACCACGCGATTTTGTCCTGCATAAAAAGAATCGGGTCGCACGATGTCAGCGACTTCGTACATCGCCTCTGCATTTATCATCAGAGCTCCGAGAAGCGCGCGCTCGGCGTCGAGACTTTGGGGAGGAATTCGCATTCCGGAGATAGCGGAATTCGAAGGCACGCCATGTTGGATTGCGTTGCCCTTCGAGGATTTTTCTTTATCACGATCGTGAGGAGATGCCATACGAATATACTACCACTTTTGAAAAGCAGTTTTTGTGAAGACTTTCTGCATATTCCGTATAAAGTGGCTTACAAGGTGTTCACACGGTGTGGATATGTGACGACTGGACTTTTTCATTGTTTTGTGGGTAAATACTGTCCATGCTTTCAGGAGATTAGTCCTGGAGCACACAAGGGAGGAAGGGTTGACATACGTTCCTTACGCCGCCCGTCGCAGGGCACCGGTTCCCGTCAAGCA
>CAZFMA010000064.1:0-7179 GCA_964520015.1 uncultured Candidatus Saccharibacteria bacterium | reverse complement strand
TTTCGAATTAAAGGACAAGAGTCGTGACCATCATCACATCGTGTGTACCTCGTGTGGTCGTGTAGAAGATTTTACAGAGAGTACGCACACGCGCCTTGCTGAGCGTGCTCTCCGTCGTTCGCGCTTATTCTCAGGTATTACAAGCCATTCATTTGAATTGTACGGCTTGTGCAATGCATGCGCCGTACACATAACACCATGACTATTCTTGTAATATTCGCCGCCGCCTTCAGTGTCATGCTGATCTCGCTTGCCGGAATCTTTTTTACCTCACATCATCTGGGAGAATGGATGCGGGATCGCATCACCTATCTTGCTACCTTTTCGGCCGGCGTGCTTTCTGTTCTTGCTTACCACCTTATCGAAGAATCTTTTCAGGAGAGCGCTTCAACCGTGCTCGTCGCTGGAACGGTTATTCTGGGTGCGCTCCTGCTTGAACTTATCCACCGAGTACTTCCCGAGAGCCACCATCACCATGAGTTAGGAGAGGGCCATACGCATACTCGGGTAGACGGTCGTCGTGTGCTCTTGAGTGACGCCGTGCACAACGTGACGGACGGATTTCTCATCGTGCCGGCGTTCATTATTGACTGGAAGATTGGGATAGCAGCGACTGGGGGAATTCTCCTTCACGAGCTGGTGCAGGAGATTTCCGAATTTTTTGTACTTAAAGAAGCGGGGTATTCGAATAAAAAAGCGCTGTTGCTGAATTTCGCCTCTTCCTCGAGCATATTGCTCGGCGTCGTACTCGCACTCTCCCTTGCTTCATCGGAGCTTCTCCTTTCCATTCTTACAGGAATTGCCGCTGGTGGATTCCTCTCGGTAGTAGTGCGCGATCTCTTACCGCATGCATTTCATTCGATAAGACACCGCGGACAGCCTTTGATCCACGTCAGTGCATTTATTATCGGACTTCTTCTTATGTTTGGCGTCACCACACTCGCATCTCATGAGGAATTCGATCAAGAAAATGCCGGGAGCTCACAAATTCACGAATCACAGATGTAGTCACCTCCCGCGCGCACCCCGAGAATTGGCGCTATAATGGCTGCATGATTGATAAAAAGATCCACAGCTTTCGGCACGCTCTTCGAGGCGTCGGCATCGCATGGCGCGAAGAGTCGAATTTTAAGCTCGAGATTCTCGGTGGAGCTGGTGCCATTATTCTTTCCTTTCTTTTGCAGATTTCGCGTACCGATTTTATCGTCGTTCTGCTTATCATAGGCTTCGTGCTTGCGACCGAGATCCTCAACACTGCGCTCGAAGAATTTTGTGACATGGTGAAGAGCGATCCTGATCCTCACGTTGCGAAGATAAAGGATCTCGCCGCGGCCGCGGTCTTGGTCTCGTCGATAACCGCGGCTGCTATCGGAGGCTGGATATTCATTCCATACGTCCTTCCATTGGTATGGTGAGCCTCGTCTCGGCCATTGACGCGCGCACGCTCGAATTTTTGTACGCTCACCGCGACCTCTACGCGGTCAATACCTTTCTGGGGGTCAGTGCAGTGGGAGACGCAGTATTTGTGGCTGGTCTCGTAGTTTGTATTGCCATAGTCCTCATGTTGCGCAGGCACTATGCATATCTGCTCGGCCTCTTTGTAAGCACTTCTGGTGCAGCGGCATCAATGTATACGCTCAAACATCTGATCGAGCGCGCTCGTCCACCTCTCGAGTATCAAGCATATATAGAAACCGGATTTTCTCTTCCGAGCGGACATGCAACGATCGCGACTGTGATGTATGGATTCTGTATCTATATGGTATGGCGCCTCATTCCCCCATCGCTCTTACGAACAATTGCTGTCTATGGCCTTTTCGTTCTTATCGCTGCAATCGTGTTTAGCCGGCTTTACCTCGGCGTGCATTACCTCAGCGACGTACTCGCGGGAGTCGCGCTCGGCGGAATATTCGTATGGATCGGAATAATAATTGTCCAGAAATTCGAGAACAAACGTTAGGCTTTCTTGCTCCTGAGGAACGAAAACTCCAATGCTTCGTTCTGTATCACCCATTTGTAAATAGCAGGGCTCAATAATACGGAAAAGACAGCGGTGCCAAGGAGGTGCATGAGCGTGAAGGGAATTTGACCCGAGATCGCGAGTGCGATTGGTTGGTTTTCAAAAATCGGACCGATCGTCATGGTGATCGCGTCGTATACGAGTGTCGCGGGAATGCCGAATATAAGAAAATTTTTGACCGAAGCCGCACGGTTTTTGAAAAAGAGATGTGCGCACACGCCGAGCAATCCGTAACACACGGCAGTAACTGCAGTCCAACTTCCCCACCCGCTCGTCACCGCGTCGTAGAGGACAATACCTAGGAAACCGAAGAGAAAGCTGCCCACCAGCCCGTAGCGCTTCGAGAAAGGCATTACCGTCGCGAGCATCGGCTCAAAATTCGGCGGACGGAAGGGGATGAGGCGGAATAGAAAAACCGCCGTCCACCCGAGGATGAATTTCAGGGAGCCATTTGGGATTTCGAGTTTCATGCCTGCCTGCCGGTAGGCAGGGGATTAAGAGTGTACCACAAAGATTTATTGATGGTGTGTATAACGCCATATTCCCATTCGTAAGCGATCGTCACCAATTGGGAATATCATCGAGGACGGTGGGAGGTGGTAGCTACGAGTAACTCTACCCGAGATGCGCATGGTCGTTCCATGTTCGCAATTCCCATTCTGCGTATGGTCCTGCTTCATCCGGTTTTTTCGCTACATTATGGCGCAACACTGTAATTCCTGTATTTTGCATCGACAACCCTCTCATTAGCGGCTCAAATTGAGAAGGTGATAATTCCGCTCCATAAATAGCGCGGGCCACCAGGTATCGCAGATAAAAACCGTGCGTAACAACTAAGATATGCTCCTCCTTCAGTTCCGCAAGATACTCAAGCGCCCTCCCCGCTCGTGTGGACAAATCTTCAAAATTCTCTCCATCCGCTACGCGACTTCCGTCTCCGCGTAAGCTGTTCCACCAAGCTATATTCATGCTCTTCGCTTCGGGATCGTCAAACGACTTTCCTTCGATCGCCGTCGGTTTTTTACGCTCTCGAAACAAAATAGAGGAATCAAAGGACAGATTGATACGCTCTGTAATAATGCTCGCGGTTTCCTGTGCCCTCGGTTGGGGACTTGCGACAACATACTCTATCGGGAGTCGGGAACATCGATCAGCAACAATACGTCCCTGTTTCTTTCCCATATCTGTAAGGGGAGAATCATCTGTCTGAAAAATCGTTCCCGTATTCCCTTCACTTTGTCCGTGCCGGACGAAATAGACGGTTTTCATTCTCTCATTCTACTACGTCACGAATTTGGTGCATTTGTAGTACAATACGCCCCCATGAAGACACGCGAAAAACAACGAGGTGGGGTGCGGCTGACCTCAGATGTGGTACCTACAAAATATGAGATCAGCCTCAAGCCTGACTTGAAGGCATTTACGTTTGCCGGCGAGGAAACGATACATATTAGCCTGAAGAAGCCAACAACGAGTATAACCCTTCATTCAAAAGAACTTGTCATCAAGTCGGCTGCCATCGTCGAAAAAAAAGAAGAAGTTTCTGCACAGAAAATTAGTTACGACAAAAAAACCGAGACGGCCACGTTCGTTTTCAAGAGTGCGTTGCCCAAAGGGACGATTCGGTTGAAGATACACTTCAGCGGGATTTTGAACGATAAAATGCACGGATTCTATCGCAGCAGTTTTGTGTCGGGCGGAAAAACGCATCACCTTGCAGTCACACAGTTTGAAGCGACCGACGCGCGGCGAGCGTTCCCCTGCTTCGACGAGCCGGTGATGAAAGCAGTTTTTAATATTTCGCTTGTCGTTCCGAAGAAATCCACTGCGATTTCAAACACGATCGCTACGAAAACGACTCCACATGCCGGTGGACACAAGACCGTTCATTTCGCTCCAACACCGCGTATGTCTACCTACCTCCTTGCATTCATTGTCGGGAACTTCGAGTATGTGGAAAGGAAGAGCAGTGACGGTGTGCGGGTGCGGGTTTTCACCACCCCCGGCAAAAAGCATCAGGCCGCCTTCGCACTCGATTGCGCCGCCAAAACCATTTCCTTTTTCAATACATACTTCGACATTCCCTACCCAATGCCAGTTTTAAACATGATCGCTATCCCCGACTTTTCTGCAGGCGCAATGGAAAACTGGGGCGCGATCACGTATCGCGAAAGTGCGCTTTTGGTGGATACGAAGAATTCATCCACCATGAACAAACAGTGGGTAGCCATGGTCATCGCTCATGAGATCGCACATCAGTGGTTCGGCAATCTTGTGACGATGGAGTGGTGGACGCACCTCTGGCTCAACGAGGGATTCGCCTCGTACATCGAATACGTGGCGGTGGATCATGTGTTTCCGAAATGGGATATCTGGAATCATTTTCTCCATGCTGACTTTGGGGCGGCTATGCATGCCGACGGACTCAAACACACGCACCCGATAGAAGTGGAGGTGCACCACCCTGCGGAAATCACGGCAGTGTTCGACGCTGTGAGCTACTCAAAAGGCGCGAGTATCATTCGGATGATCGCGGACTATCTTGGAGAAAAAGATTTCCGCGACGGCTTGCGCTACTATCTCAAAAAACATCGCTACGGCAACACCTCGACCGTGGATCTTTGGAACGCGCTGCAGAAGGTGTCCGGGAAACCAGTTGGTAAAATCATGGCGAACTGGACAGGCAAAGCCGGATACCCTCTTGTTACCATTTCGGAGAATGGAAAGAATCTCAATCTCAAACAATCGCGCTTTTTTGCAAGCGCCTTATCGGAGAAGCAAACGCGGGACAAAACTCTCTGGCATGTGCCGGTCAGCTTTCAAACAGGAAATGGAAAGAGTGAGAAATTCATCATGAATGGGCGTACCAGTAGTTTCCTCAAAACCGACTCGTGGATAAAACTGAATATTAATGAATCGGGATTTTATCGGACACAATACCCTTCTCGTTTACGCGAACTGCTCGCAAAACCAATCAGGACCAAACATCTCAAGACACGAGATCGCTTGGGGCTTGCGAGAGACATCATGGCACTTGCCGAACCGGGCAAACTTTCGACCATTGATGGGCTCGAATTTACAAAAAACTACATAGCAGAGGATGAGTATGTCGTATGGACGGCTGTATCGGGGGGCTTAGGGAAAATTCATTCTCTCTTCGCCCACGAGCCCTTTCTCAAATCCTATGAAGCGTTTGTGCTGGATATATTGGCCATTGTGCGCAAAAAAATGAGTTGGAATACAAAGCCCCAAAAGCATTCCGATGCATTGCTTAAGGTACTGGTATTAGCGAATCTCGGAAAATACGGCGATGCACGAACTATTACGCATGCGCAAAAGCTCTTTGCATCGATTAAAGGCAAGGCGAATCCTATACCAGCAGACCTCCGAGGAATCGTATATAGCCTCATAGCGAAACATGGAGGTGCGAAAGAGTACGCTAAGCTGTTGAACCTCTACAAAACTGCCACATTGCACGAAGAAAAGAACCGCATCGGAGCGGCGCTCGGCAATTTCAAACAAAATGATTTATTGCAAAAGACGCTCACATTCGCACTTTCCAAAAATGTACGGCGGCAAGATAGTGTGCGCATGATCTCCTCAGTCACGATAAACCCCGATGGAACTACTCCGGCGTGGAACTTTATGAAGCGCAACTGGAAAGTTTTTTTGGAGAGATACGGGGCCAGTCGCGAAGTGTCTTACCTGCTTTCCCCACTCTCCGTTTCAACATCTCCGCAGATGGCGAAGGAGATAGAAGCGTTTCTCAAAAAGAATCCGGCACCGGGCACCGAGCGGACTGTGAGACAGGTGTTGGAACAAATCCGCTCCAACGCCGCATGGCTCGCTCGCGATCGCAAAAAAATGGCTGAATTTCTTTCGAAATAGAGAACGCGGCTTCTCTTCTGTAGAGGGGAATTATCGAATGACAGACAATCTCGCTAGTGTCCATAGCGACTTCGTATTGTAGTGCTATCCTTTATGTAGGGGAAGTAGGGAGAGGATGTCCTCTTCCAAAGCAGAAGGAACAATAATCGTGACCGACAATGCGCAATCGACTGTGGAGCAGAGACTCCATGAGGCTCTGGGAAAAGCCCGCACGGCCGAAACGGCCCTCGCGGATCTCAAGAGCCGCTACTGGAAACGTGTGGTCCAGTTCGCTCTCCTCGCCGTCGTGGTCGTTGCCATCGGCACGTCGTTCTGGCCGGGCTACGTGCTGCGGTCCAACATCGCCACGTACGAGAAGGCCGCCGGCGAGACTGCGACGGTCGCGGCACTGGCGCCGATCTGCGCGGACCAGTTCGCCAAGCTGCCGGACGCCGAGGTGAAGTTCGCGGCGCTCGCGCAGGAGAAGAGCCCTACGAGCTCCGCTGCGCGCACGATCATCACCGACAGCGGTGCTGCGGTGATGCCGGGCTCGGACAAGCCAAACACGGCGGTCGTGCAGGCCTGCACCACCATGCTGCACGAACTGGCAAAACAGGTCCCCGCCCAGTAGGACTTGCCGCCGCGTGCGGCAAGAATGCTCCGCATCCGCCCCCTCTTGGGCGGATGCGGGGGCGTCTTTCTTATGTGCTATTGAGAAGAAACCTATTGGACGTTACGAATGAGGTTCATAATGTGATTGCGAAGTGACTACTTATAAGATTTCGCTGATTTAGAGGCATATTTCCGCGATTGCGGAAGTGGCTCTACCTATAAGACGTAAGTATATCACCCTTCATTACACTCCTATGTTCACCTCTTTCGCCCTCTCCTTAATGTCTATCGGATACACGCCGGTAAAACAGGAGGTGCAGAATTGGTCTTCGGGAATGCCCGTTGCTTCTATCATTCCCTCGAACGAGAGAAAGCGAAGCGATGTGGCCCCGAGATATTTCTCTATCTCTTCTACTGATTTTGTCGCGGCGATGAGGTCTTCCTGCTTCGGCGTATCAATGCCATAAAAATCCGGGAATTTGACGGGAGGTGAAGCCACGAGAAAATGGACTTCCTTCGCGCCTGCATCGAATAGCATTTTGACGATCTGGCGCGAGGTCGTTCCGCGTACGATCGAATCGTCGAAAACTATGACTCGCTTACCGGCGACAACTCCCGGCATCGGCGTCAATTTGGCCTTTACCCCTTGCTCGCGCACGTGCTGTTCGGGTGTGATGAAT
>CAZFMA010000063.1:0-5802 GCA_964520015.1 uncultured Candidatus Saccharibacteria bacterium | reverse complement strand
GAGAGGTTGATCGTTTGTAAAAAGAAAGCGAATCTCGTTCCATCCCGTTAGAAGTAGGAAGCTTGCCCCGTTAGAGGCTTCGCCTCTAACGGGGCAAGCGCTTCCGACTCGATTATGACATCTCGTAAAAACTCGACCAATGAAACACGACCGAACATATGAATATTACCAGAACTTCCGTGACTTCTAACGGGATTCCATTTCCGTATGCGGCAAGAATAACAGCGCTAACCCCTCCTCAACCCCCCTCAAGATTAATACTGTGTATAACTGTTTTATCCTGAAGTACGTCGGCACTCGCAAGACTGTCAGCTATTCCTAAAGATTTTTTTTGTAAGACGCGCGAGAGCGGATTCGTTTATATCAAAAATCGAGTACATAAGGTATGTCAATTCTACGAAATAGAAAAACAGACCGTACGAATCAGGTGCCCCTACAAATTCAATCTTGCCGTGCATCTCAGGCCACAGGCGACCGTATAGATACTTGAGACGAAACATTCTCTTTTTACTACTCACTATTATCAAATACTCTGGCGAACAATGGGCCAGCATTCTTTTTATGAACCTGATGTTTTCGATAGTGGTGTGAGAATTTTCTTCCGTAAAAATTGGTAGCTCGACTTTATTCCGCAGATACGCGGCCCCAAACGAGGCCTCGCTTTCAGAATTCTTCCTTGTCGTTCCGCCACTTACGATAATTCCATCAGCAATTCCTTTCCCCGCAAGCTCGACGGTCTTTTCCAGTCTTTTCAAAAATTCCCGGTGAGGCGTATTGTTTTTGTTTGGTTTCTCGCCGTGAACCACAATGAGGCGCTTGTAATTCTCTAGAGGCATGCGGTAGGTTATCCAAAGTTTATCATCCTCCGGTGTATTCTTGAAATAGCTCGAACGGAACTCTGTCCTCGCCGCGCTGTGCGCGGCTCGGAATGGGCGGGCGGGCAAAATGAATTAAAAAGCCGAGAGCATTAACAATTTCAAGTTTTTCTTTGGCGGAATACATTCGAGCGTGCTTGAAGTGCACACCATTACTAGCGAACAGTTATGACCTTTTTGATTGTCACAGTTCCTTGCTCAAAACCTACGCCTGCACCACCATTGATATAGATGGTTATGCTGTAATTACCGGGCTTTGTGTATGTATGAGTGATAGCTGCGCTACCTGTATTATCGTATTGCCACGGACTTCCACCAATTTCGGGATCGGCACTTCCATCACCCCACATAACATTGGGAGCTCCGGCAACACCGATGGTATTTTGTGGAATTACAATCGAGCCTCTCCAAATTGTATTCGCCATAACCTCTATCGGCCCTTGCAAATAGGCCTTGATCAAGGGATGGGTGCTGTATGTTTTCGAGCTCTCTTCCGTGCTTGGCTGAATAGCAGAATCATTCTTTGGCGCGGACGATTTTGGTGTATTTGCATTTTGTTGTTGCAAGGTCGAAGGCTCTGATGTCGAAGTTGGCGCATTTGACTGGTTGAGATACCACCACCCACCGGCCGCAATGAGGATTACTACTATTCCAAGAATTAAATATTTATTCATAATGTAAACATTAACACGGTTTGAATCACTTCGCCTCCGTGCTAAAAGTCGTGGGGAGGGATTCTCTCCTTACAGGAGCAGTATAGCTTTCCCATTTTCTCGCGCAAAGCGCTCGAAAATATGGGAGAAGCTTTTCGAATCCCCCACGCACTGTGCGCAGGCACAGCGCTCCTCTCCTCATAACGAAATCATCGCCCTTAGGGGCGTGATTTTGTAATGCGGAGAGGGAGGGATTCGAACCCTCGATACGGTTTAACCCGTATAGCGATTTAGCAAACCGCCGCACTAGACCACTATGCGACCTCTCCCTGAAAGCATCCTATGTTACATCTGGTATCTTTTCAAATGTTTCGGATTATGCGTACCGATGATTTTGAAATAACGATCCATATCAGCAATACTATCGACCCGCACATCATATCCAGAAATCCTCGGAAAAATCCCTGCCCTTTCAAGTATGTGAGCTACAGATCGCTGAAGAGGCGCAGACCGGCTTGTGAATCCAAGTTTCTTGTAGCTATATTGTTTTCCGTTTACGACGTATCGATGAGTGAATATGGACCCGTCCGTGTCTACAAGTCCGCGTACACAAGCAATAGAAAACTTTTTATTGCTCTTGATCCAGCCCGGAATATCGCATTGCTGTCGGACCTTATTTCCAATCGGTAATCCGTGTATGCACAAGAAATCCACAAGATCTCTACGGGACACTACGATGGTATTCACAGAACTCTTTGGGCGATGGTAAACACTTGGTCGAACACCGAAAAGATGCTCAACGAGGTCTGTTACAAATACGCTGTATTGCAAATCATCTCTATCATGCAGAGTAATGCTTGCTTGATACGATGTTATCCCACCGTCGCCCAACATTATCCCGAGAAATTCAGCCAGTTCCGTACTTTTTCTCGGTTTGCGAACACTCTTTCTCTGAAAAGATGCGTTGGCGGTCTCAAACTTTCCTTTTGTACTCCACCATTCTTGCCATTTTTCCATTCGTGCTGCGGAATCTCCGCCCACCTGTCCGTATTTTTTGTATCGTGCCTCTCCTCCTTTCCGCGCTCCTTTTGCGGCATACCAAAATCGATTTAGTACTTCAAAATTGGATGGGAGAGAAATCTCGCTTTTCCTGCTAAACTTTTGAGCGGCAGTAAGGTCCATGAGAAATTTCTCCCGCCTCCAATCCGTTATGGTACGAACGTGTACACCAGCAACCTTGCCTAAATCTTTTAAGGTGACGTCTAATTTTTGTTGCACTTTTTCAAGAAAGTCTCTTTGCTTTCCTGCAGGAAATCGGACTTTCTTATTAGACGACTCTACCATACCTCTACTCTATCACATTCCCTTAGAGACGCTATAATTCATGGGTCCTGATACATATGCACGTTACCTGCGCGACATACAATATTCTGCGAGGACATCATACCGATTTAATACTCAAAAATATCCGATTCCTGATAGGAGAAGGGGCTGAGGTGCTCTGTCTTCAGGAGGCGGAACCAAGCTTTGAACATTCACTGAGAGAACTTCTCGCCCATCCAGACTTCGAAGAGTGGGACGTGCATCATGCACACGTCGGGTTCGGAGGAAACGTGGCTATTGTATGGAATAAAAAGAAGCTTCGTCTCGTTGGTACAAAAGTGGTACGGCTTCACAAACTTCAGGTGCCCGCTCAATTATCTACACTGCGTGGATTGACGGATAAAATCGAACGGGCGGCGCTCATTGGTTCCTTCGAATGGGAAAACAAGATCCTCCAAGTGACAAGTGCACACCTTTCATGGGAAGGGGGTATAAAACATCGTATGCGGCAAGTCCAGTACCTGCGCCAAGTCTTGGAGGAAGAAGCGGCAGATTTTCGCATACTCGCCGGAGATTTTAATACGATCGGTTTGTCCGCCCTGCGCCACATCAGAGAGCGTACGTTGGAGGAAACACTTGGGGGAAAATACGTAAATGCGTTGCCTAAACTACACTGGAACTTTGATATCGCATATACAGACCCACGAGATAAGCTCCGGATTCTCGAGTCTCTCTATTATCTTGGTGTACGCTTCCGCAATCGTTTGGATTATATATTTGTGGCGAATTTGAAGGTGGTCTCTGCGGCAATGCACGACCTTCCGGGCTCTGATCATCGACCGCTCCTTGCAACATTTTCTACAGGTATGCCTGCCGAACACCCGATCACCGCCATGAACCCCCTAGAGAATCTGGTGAATGAGCCACGTTAAAACTGAAAGGACAATCGCGCCAAGAAGTGCTGGCACGAAACCGGCTACCATAAATCCGGGAACGATGAGCGTGACCGCCCAGAAAAGGAGTGCGTTCAAGATGAAAGAGAACAACCCGAACGTAATAATCGTGATAGGAAGCGTGAGGATTTTTAAAACAGGTCTGATCACAACGGTGATGACTGACCATACAAGGGCTATCAAAAGAATGCTTGTCCACCCCCCGGCAACTGTAATTCCCGGTACCAAGGAAACGGTGAGATACACCGCCGCGACGGTCCCCAGATAGCGAAGCAAAGTGTGCATGTTTGTATTCTACCATTCAAAATAAACCTTCTTTGGCACGCACAAGCTTGTGCAATTACAACGCCCGAACGTACTCGTTCGTGCGTGACACCCCTCGTATCTGCCTCCGGCAGACACTCGGCCCCTTCGGGCGCCTCTCGGCGGTGTCACCTACGGAATAAAGCGGGTCCGCCCGGACTCGCTTTATTCCCACGCTTTTTCGTCGTCCAAAAGCACCCCACTCACCAGATTTTCATCCTCATCTGCATCCTCATCAAGGACTTCGCCGAGCACTTCTTCAGAAATTGCCGTATCTTTTTTTGTATCCTCTTCGTCTTCACGATACACCATAGTGTGTAAATGTAATCCTTTAATCGAACAGAACTATCTTACGTATGTGCCGAGACTCTGCAATATCAAAAAAACAGGACTGTGAATAACTTTTACCCCGTAACTGAAAATGGCATTACCTCCGCGCCGCCACACCCTATCCAGCGAACTTGAAAAAACCACCACGCTTCTGCATATTTTTCATATCGCGAATAACATAAGCGGCGCGATGTCATTTTCTAGTGCGGAGCAAGTATGCGGAGCAAGTATAATGCGCTTGTGCAGCCCGAAGACCTCATAACAAAGCATTTCCGCCTCAATGACCTGCAGCTCCGTGGCCTCAAAAAGCTCGGTATAGAAACAATTCGTGATCTCCTCTACCACTTCCCTGCACGGTACGACCAAGGGGGCGCAGAAACATCAATAACAAGCCTCACCGCGGGATCTTCAGTAACTCTCTATGGCACTATCGGCAAACTCGAAACCCGCCGATCGTGGAAACGCAAGATTCCCGTCGGTGAAGCGGTCATCACCGATGGTACCGGCTCTATCAAAGTGATGTGGTTTCATCAGCCGTACCTCGCTAAGAAATTTTCCAACGGAATGTACGTAAAAGCGGTGGGGGCTGTTTCCGGAAAAAGCGGGAAACCTTATCTTGCAAACCCAGAAGTCACGGTTGCCGACCCTAATGAAATAGGGATGTTTACACAAAAAGAGACGGGAGAAAGCGCGCCACTCTTTGCAGTCTATCCAGAAAGTCGTGGCATTACTTCCCTGTGGTTCAGACATGCGCTTGAGAAAATATTCTCTACCGGTCGTGTGCAGGAAATAATCCAAGATCCAATACCTGGGGAAATAGTCGATCGGTACCACCTCCCTGACCTCAAAAGCGCGCTCGTGTATATTCACAAGCCAGATGAAAGCTCCCATGCTGAAGCCGCTCGTAAACGATTTGCATTCGAAGAAATCTTTGCGATCCAAATTGCACGGGCACAAGAGCGGGCAGAGAATAATACACAAGAAGCATTCCCAATTCGGAAGGGCTCTGCTCTTGCAGAGCAATTCCTACGCTCGGTTGCTTTTGCTCCGACAAACGCACAGAAGCGCGCAATTGCTGATGTTCTCGCCGATTTCGAAAAACCCCACCCTATGGCACGGCTTCTGGAGGGAGATGTGGGGAGCGGAAAGACCTTGGTAGCTGCAGCAACGGCCTATGCAGTGGTGCAGAGTCGTCCACCGAGACGAGAAAGTGGCACACTTCAGGTAGCGTATATGGCACCCACTGAAATCCTTGCGAATCAGCACTTCCAATCATTCATTGAGTACTTCAAAGAACTGCCTATCAATATCGCTCTCATTACAGGAAGCGGCTGCAAAAAATTCCCCTCCAAAGTGGTAAAGGAT
>CAZFMA010000062.1:0-6981 GCA_964520015.1 uncultured Candidatus Saccharibacteria bacterium | reverse complement strand
CGAACAATATTTTTTGTTTTTCCTTCAGCAACCCCCCTCGCGTGCCGATGATTTTCTTAATGTCGTCTTTCCCCGAATCCACCGCGGACAACTCATAAAAATCCCCACCAACGGCATTGGCATAGATTCGTGCGAGTGTGGTTTTTCCTGACCCCAGCGGACCCCAGAGAATAAAGGAGAAAAGTTCTTTTTTCGCAATCGCAACGCGTAGGGGTTTCCCGGCACCCGTTAAATGCTCTTGCCCAACGAACTCGTCGAGTGTTTTTGGTCGGATGTGGGAGGCTAGGGGCTCCCGATTTTCATAACTCATAGAGTTATAGAAAATCGCAGTCCTGAGTAATCGAAGGGCTCCATAGAGGCTCTATTCTACGCCGTAGAGAGTGTTTGCACAGGATTGTGACGACATCCAAAATTTGACAACACCTACCAAAACGATTTATACACATCTTTTACATCTTGCACTTATATCCTCATGGGTTATCGTACGAACATATGAATACACAAAACGCTATCATCGGAGGTGT
Source organism: uncultured Candidatus Saccharibacteria bacterium (assembly GCA_964520015.1). GTDB lineage: Bacteria > Patescibacteriota > Minisyncoccia > Phycocordibacterales > UBA2100 > UBA10103. The sequence continues at coordinate 6,457 of CAZFMA010000062.1, read as the reverse complement.
CGTCCTGATCGTTCTCGCAGTTGGTGGATACGGTGTCTATAGAGCTACAAGCGGTGGAGATGGTGCTGCCAATGTCGCCGGTGCAGGCCTCACGGCAACCAGTACTGATCCTGCGACCACGGTACAAGGCCAGGATGTACGGGTCGGAACCGGCCGAGAAGCAAAGCCAGGCGATCTTGTATCGGTCCTCTACGCCGGTAAGTTTACTGATGGCACTGTCTTCGACAGCTCTGCTGCACACGATAATAAGCCGCTCCAATTTATCCTAGGCGCCGATGGTCTTATCCCCGGCTTTCAGGTAGGTGTGAATGGTATGAAAGAAGGCGGTCAGCGACTGATCTCAGTCCCGCCGACTCTGGGCTACGGAGCAGGAGACGTGAAGGATGATGCGGGAAAAGTCGTGATTCCTGCTAATTCGACCCTTATTTTCGAAGTTGAGCTCGTAAAAGTTGAGAACGGACCACCCGCAGCTGCCGCTACAACAAACCAGCAATAGGGTCGGTGCCCCTCGAGGTTCGGCACCTTCATCTCCTCTCATGAAGGTCTAAACCCTTGCGTAGAGCCGCGGAATGTGATACCATTCCGCGATGCTTACGAAGCGCAAGAAAGCTAACGAAATCGCCAAATCGCGCCGACACGACACGGACACGGGCTCTCCTGAAGTGCAGGTCGCCGTTTTAACGCGCAGAATCGAAGAGCTTTCTCAGCATTTGGATAAGAATCGCAAAGACAAGCACGGCCGCCGTGGCCTCCTCGGCCTCGTCGCGGACCGTCGCAAGCATTTGAAGTACTTGGAGGCAAACAATAAGCGGGTGTACGGCACGCTCATCAAGAAGCTTGGTTTGAAGAAATAAGCAATTTGGTATACTGAATTTCCCCAGCCCCATTTTTGCGAGCGTTCTTAGATTGAGTTGGGTGGATGGTTTTCGTAAGCATTGTGCGGCAACACGCTTCGCTCCATAGGGACGCGCTATTCGCGCCCGCGTGTTGCAGACTTTTTATAAGCAAAAATGGAGCGGGGTCTAAGAATTTCTAAATTCGCTCCGCTCATTAATAAATTCTAAGATATGGCCATCATTAAACATCCAGAACAACGAGTCGGTGTATTTATCGACACACAAAATCTTTATCACAGTGCAAAAAACCTCTACCACGCACGCGTTAATTTCGGCAATGTCCTCAAGGATTCGGTCGGCGAACGCCGTCTCATTCGCGCACGTGCGTATGTCGTAACGACAGAATCCGGCGAAGAAAAGGGCTTTTTCGAGGCGCTCGCTAAAATGGGCATCGAAACGACAACAAAAGATCTCCAAATATTCTTTGGCGGCGCCAAGAAGGCTGATTGGGACGTCGGTATGGCGGTAGACGCAATCACCATGTCTCCAAAGCTCGATACCGTTATTCTCTTTACCGGCGACGGCGATTTCATCCCGCTCGTCAAGTATTTACAGGTACATGGCGGCTGCCAAGTAGAAGTTGCTTCCTTCGGACGATCGACATCAAGCAAACTCCGAGAAGCGGCTGATCACTTTCTCGACCTTGATGAAGATCCGCGACGTTACCTTTTGAATTACCGTCCGGTTCGCTCTACACGGAGCCGCTCTACGCGTGATTCAAATACTGACGTTCAAGTTTCAGCACCAGAAGACTCTCTCGCAGAACAAAGCGACGAAGATATTCCGAACGTTGGTAAGATCACGGGAGTGGAATAGAGGTGCGTGCTATGATGCCGCAATGGCCGTTTGGCTCGCGCTCGGATTCATCGCGGTAGGACTCGGTGCCCTCATCGCCGGTGCCAATTGGTTCGTAAAAGGCGCGGCGTCTCTTGCACTACGCTCCGGCATGCCGGCAATAGTCATCGGACTCACCGTCGTTGCGTTCGGAACATCGGCGCCCGAATTACTGGTCAACCTTTTTGCGGCATTGTCCGGCTCGAGCGATATAGCAGTCGGTAATATCGTCGGATCTAATACTGCAAATATTCTCCTCATACTCGGTATCGCATCGGTGATCGCGCCGCTCGCAGTGAAACGCGCAACAATCTGGAAAGAAATCCCCCTCGCACTACTGGCAGCCATACTACTCTTCGCATTCGCGAGCGACCGACTGCTGGATGGTGCGGCTACCGATGTCGTTTCGCGTGCCGAAGGCATCGCGTTCATGGGACTTTTCACTATCTTTCTCGCATACGTCTATTCACTCGCACGCAGCGAACCATCGGAAACTGAGAATGTTCCCGACGTGCGCTCATATGGCTCCTCAGCCGGATTGCTTGTCGTCGGACTCGTCGCGCTCGTTGGGGGTGGCAAACTCTTGGTCGACAACGCGATAACGCTCGCGACCCTTGCTGGACTTTCCGAGGCGTTCATCGGTCTCACCATCGTCGCTGTCGGCACCTCACTGCCGGAGCTTGCGACATCCGCCGTGGCCGCGTGGAAAGGACACGCAGACATCGCGATAGGCAACATCGTCGGCTCCAACATCTTCAACATCTTTTGGATCCTCGGTGTTACTGCCATTATCCTGCCGCTTCCAGTAGGAGGCGCGTTGATGACCGACATTGCCCTCTCCGCCGCTGCGACCCTCCTACTTTTCGCTTTCATGTTCATCGGCAAACGTCACCAACTTGAGCGCTGGCAAGGTGTCTTGTTCATCGTCCTCTATGCTGCCTATATCGTGTACCTCATCGTACGTGGGTAATTTCGACAGGGAGCAAAAAATGCGCTAGAGTGCACCTATATAAGATAACCGTGGCGTCGGGATAGGCAGACAGGGCGAAAGCTCTTGCTGAAATCCGGACGTCACTCATTAATAACTATAATTTGCAGATTTTTCTGAAGATGCGAGGCGCGGAGAAGGCGGCACGCGAGACGTATGAACATACGACGAGCGTGACGCGGAGGTTCCGTAACGAAGCAGCTTCCAAAAATCTGCACAATTTATATGGAAAAGAAAGTATATTCTTTAGAGATCGGGGGAAAGACAATGGCCGCCGAATTTAACGACTGGGCGGATCAGGCAAACGGTTCGGTTCTTGTGAGATACGGCAACAGTGCCGTCCTCGCAACCGCGGTCATGGGCAAGGAGTCGGACAAAGATTATTTCCCGCTCTCCGTCGAGTACGAGGAGAAGTTTTATGCGGCGGGCGCAATACTCGGAAGCCGCTTCATGCGCCGGGAGGGAAGACCATCGGATGAAGCAATCCTCTCCGGACGAATCGTGGATAGAACCATTCGTCCGCTTTTCCCCAAAGGCTTGAAGCGGGAAGTGCAGGTCATCGTGACCGTTCTCTCTATTGAAGAGTACGACACTGATATCCTCGCGGTAAACGCCGCCTCTCTTGCGCTCGCAACATCCGATATCCCTTGGAATGGCCCCGTCTCATCGGTGCGCATGGGACTTGAAGAGGGAACTGATGCATTCATCGTAAACCCCACATACAAACAGCGCGAAGAAGAGTTGCCGCCAAAGGCACTTATGGATCTCACCGTCTGCGGAAAGGATGGCCTCATCAATATGATCGAAGTTGGCGCGCGCGAAGTAGGCGAGTCGGTCCTTGATCGTGCACTCACCGAGGCGAGCGCGGAGATCGAAAAGATGCAAGCGTGGCAGAAAACAATAATCGCCGAACGCGGCAAAACAAAATGGGACTTCAAAGCACCAGCCACGACACCCGAACTTAAAGCAGCCTTCGAGGAATTGGTTGCACCCAAGCTCAAGGCCTCTGGAGGCAAACTTCCAAAGCAAGACCTGGGCCCGATGAAATCCGAATGGATGAAGGCGGCCGCGGAAAAACTTCCCGATACTCCGGGGAGTCAGCTTGATTCATACTACGAGGAACGCCTTGACGCTTTTGTGCACACGCTCGCAATAGACGAAGGGAAGCGCGTCGATGGCCGTGCACTCGATCAAATTCGCCCTCTGTTTGCACAGGCTGGCGGTGTCTCGCCTGTTATCCACGGCACCGGTATTTTTTATCGCGGAGAGACACACGTCTTGGCCGCGCTCACGCTCGGTGGCCCGGGGGACGCGCAGCTTCTAGATACAATCGAATTTCAGGACACGAAAAAAACATTCATGCTCCATTACAATTTCCCGCCGTTCAGCGTGGGGGAAACGGGGCGCGTCGGCGGATTCAACCGTCGCATGACAGGACACGGAGCGCTCGCCGAAAAAGCCCTGCGCGTTATGCTGCCGTCGAAAGAAGCTTTCCCTTACACGATCCGTATTGTTTCAGAATGTCTCGCATCCAACGGCTCAACGTCTATGGCCACCGTCTGCGCTGGCACGCTCGCACTTATGGACGCGGGAGTACCAATTGCACGCCCTGTCGCGGGAATTGCGATGGGTATGATGAGCGATGCAAAAGCAGGAAAGTATAAAGTCCTGACGGATATTCAAGGACCGGAAGATCATCACGGCGACATGGACTTTAAGGTGGCCGGCACATCGGAGGGTGTGACGGCCGTCCAAATGGACGTAAAAGTAGAAGGCGTACCGCTTAACGTACTTGCCGAAGCATTCATACAAGCGAAGAAGGCACGTATGCAAATTCTCGACGTTATTACAAAAGAGATCAGTGCCCCACGTGCCGACATAAGCGAACGTGCGCCGAAGATCCTCACTATGGTTGTAAAGAAAGATCAGATCGGCCTCGTCATCGGCCCAGGCGGCAAAATGATCAACGGTATCCGCGAGCGAACAGGCGTCGACGACATCACGATCGAGGAAGATGGCACGATCTTTATCACCGGGAAAGCTGGCTCGGCGGAAGCGGCGCTCAAAGAGATCAGCGACCTCACCCGTGAATACATGGTCGGCGATACATTTGAAGGTCCTGTCGTCCGCCTCATGGATTTCGGTGCGTTCGTAAAGATTGGGCCCAACAACGATGGCTTGGTGCACGTCTCGGAAGTCGCACCGTTCCGCATCGAGAAAATTTCTGACGCCGTGCAGCTCGGGGAGATCGTCCCCGTCGTCTTAAAAGAGATTGATGAGAAAGGGCGGTATAATCTTTCTATCAAAGCTGCTGATCCGGAATGGGCCTCGCGTAAAGGTCTCAAACCTTCTAGCGGCGGCGAAAATCATGGTGGATACAGACAGGAAAAGAGAGACCGACCTCGGAGGTAAATTGACTGCGCCTGCGGGGACACCGTCCACACCAGTACAAGCAACTCCAGATCCCATCGCAGAAGCTCAAATTCTCGAGGAAACGATAACGCGTGCAGGACCCAAACCGCCTGCTCCACCCACGCGCCCCGTTTCTCCCATGCCGAAGGTTGAAGTACCCACCCCGCCGGTGACTTCACCGAAACCCATCGCGCCCTCCGCTCCTCTAAACCCCATGCCTCCCAAGCCCGCAGCGCTCGATACCGATATCGCAAAAATCCTTGAGGGCGTGAAGTTGCCTGAGCGACGCAATTCAGAAAAACCCGCCGGGGCTGAAGCGATCTCTTTGCAACCGGTACAAGAAGAAACCCCATCTCCTCCAGCGGCAACTCCTATGGAGCGTATTATGACAACACCGAGGAGTGCGGAGGAAAAACAGAGGGATAGCGTGAGTGCCGTTCACACGCTAAAGAACGACTTGCAGAATGTTGTGCGCGATCAAAAGGTATCCGTTGTCCGGGCAGTGTCTCTCGAAGAAGATCGACGTGCACGCGCAACAAAAGAACCGGAAGAAGCGCCAGCAGCGCAGCGACGTTCTAAACGCACATTTGCGATCATTTTTACTGTGGTGCTTTTGTCTCTCCTCGGAGTGGGTGCAGTATTTGCCGTATACGCGATCATGGGTAAGCGTGCCATCGCTCCACCACCAGAGATGGACGCTTCAATTCTTTTTGCCGAGCAAAGTGTAGTGCTTCCCTTGAGTCACTCATCTCCAGGAGATGTAAAACGCGCGCTTGCCGAAGGGCGAATGTCTTCGGCCGGGACGTTGGGATCAATCGCACGGATAATCCCCACGCTCACCATCACAAACCCTGACAACACCGAGGAAGAAGTGCCCGCTTCGTTTGCGCAGTTCATGCGCGGGATTGGGGCAACTCCGCCGGATGAACTTATCCGTGCGCTTGGAAATGATTTCTTTTTCGGAATACACACCGTCGATGAAAACGCCCCCCTCATGATCGTTCCTGTTACTTCCTATGATCATGCCTTTGCGGGAATGCTGGCGTGGGAAAACACTTTGAACGCCGACCTCACGCCCATATTTACTTCGGTTCCTAATCTCATCACAAGTCAGAGTGGAATACCCAGTAAACGAACATTCCAAGATCTTGTGATGCGCAATTACGATGTACGCGCCCTCAAAGACGACGGGGGTGAGATTCAGCTCTACTATTCGTTCCCCAGTCAGCGCATGCTCGTTATCGCAGAGAGCCCCTATTCATTTACCGAGATCTTGAGCCGTCTCCAGGCCGGTCAAAAGATCTAAGATAGCTAGCGCATCAACCCG
>CAZFMA010000061.1:0-9370 GCA_964520015.1 uncultured Candidatus Saccharibacteria bacterium | reverse complement strand
CTGAAAAAGAGTTTCGCGACTGAACTTCGCAAGCGTTTGAAGAAAAAACAAAAACTTACCCCCCTCTCGCACGTTGTGAGAACGTATGGTCTCCGTTAGGTTGATAGGTTGAGCGCGGATGCTCTACGGGATCTTGCGAAGATTGATCGAATTCTTGCCGAGCGGATAATCAACAAGATTCTTTGGTTGGAGAAGGACTTCGCCGATATCGTGCCGGAAAAGTTGCACCGCGAATTCAGAAGTTCGTATAAACTCCGTGTTGGAGATTACCGTATTGTGTATTCCGTTCATCAGGATTTGATAATCATTGAAGTGATCGGACATCGACGCGATATATACAGATAAACGTTATGTACCCATTGGCCTCGTTTCCTGCTATATTTAGACGATTATGCAGCGCCTTTTTACGGGTCTTCAGCCCTCCGGCAACCTCCATATAGGCAACTTTCTTGGTACCCTCAAACAGACAGTTTCTTTATGCGCAGAAAGCGAAGGTCTTGTCATGATTGCGGATTATCATGCACTCACGACATTGCGGGAGCCAGAGGAACTGCGAAAAAATATTATCGGGGTCGCGAGGGATTATATGGCGGTCGGTCTCGAGCCAAATAAAACTATTATTTTCAAACAATCGGATGTCCCGGAGCATACGGAACTCGCATGGATATTTGATTGCCTTGTATCTGTTCCATTTTTGCAGCAAGCGCACGCATACAAGGACAAGGTAGCAAAAGGGCTCGACGCAAATGCCGGCCTCTTTACATACCCAATGCTTATGGCCGCAGACATTTTGCTCTACGACACGGATGTCGTCCCTGTGGGCGCAGATCAGAGACAGCATGTCGAGTACGCACGGGAAACGGCAGCGAAATTCAACGCAGCATTTGGAGAAACATTCAAACAGCCGAAAGAGAGGATACTTGAGGCAGTCGCGGTCGTCCCCGGTACCGACGGAAAGAAAATGAGCAAAAGCTATGGCAATACAATTCCGCTTTTTGGAACGAAAAATGAAATACAAAAAGCAGTCATGAGTATCGTCACAGATTCAAAGGCAGAGAGTCCGGAGAACGTGTACAACATTCACAAATTTTTCCGCTCGGGCGAATCGCTGGCCAATCTCTACAAAGAAAACAAGGGTAAATACAAGGCACTCAAAGACGCGCTCGTGGAAGACATCGAGGCAATCGTTGGGCCAATGCGTGAGAAGAGAGAAAGCATTTCCGACGACACAGTAAAGCGCGTATTAAAAGAAGGCGCAGAGAAAGCGCGGGCACAAGCATCCCTAAAAATGCAGGATGTTCGCCAGAAGGTGGGTGTCACAATATAAGTATGGAACGAATACTCATCAAAGACTTGAAAGATCACGTCGGCGAACCTGTCCTCATCAAAGGCTGGGTATCGGTGCGACGCAATCAAGGCAAAATGGTCTTTTTCGATTTCCGCGACATGAGCGGCACCGTGCAGGGTGTTGTACTTCCGAAAAGCCAAGCAATCGATATCGCAAAAGAAGCGACTAGAGAAAGTGCGATTGCGGCCACAGGACTCGTCAACAAGCGCCCGGAAAAAAATATTGTTGCTGATAAACAGAATGGTGATATTGAACTGCAAATCGAAGGAATGGAAATTCTAAGTAGAGCCGAAGCGCTTCCATTCGACATAGACACCGAATTACATTTGGAAACGCACCTCGATAATTTGCCGCTTACGCTTCGCACGGAGCGCAGCCGCGACATTTTCAAGATGCAGGCAAATATTCTGGATAGCTATCGTAACTCTTTGAAATCTCAAGGCTTTACTGAATTCGAAGCGCCCGCTTTGGTCGGAGGAGACGCCGAAGGCGGTGCTGCGGCATTCAAAGTCGAATACTTCAAGGACACCGTCGCATATCTGGCCACCAGCCCGCAATTCTACAAACAGATTATGGTCGGGCCTTTCGAGCGCACCTTCACTGTCGCCAAAATATTCCGCGCGGAGAAAAGCGCGACCACGAGACATTTGAGCGAGGCGACCTGTCTTGATTTTGAGATGGGCTTTGTCGAAAGTGAGCGAGAACCGATGAAGGTGCTCGAGCAGGCAATTCGCGACACAGTGGAGGATGTCTCACGTACCCATGCCGACATGTTCGCGCGCTTCAGCACCACACCCCCGCTTCTACCCGCAGAAATCCCCGTTCTTACACTTCGTGAAGCGCATGACATTTTGAAGGTAACACCGGAGCCGGATATGGCGCCCGAACACGAGCGGAATATTTGTGAGTGGACGAAGAAAGAGAAGGGATCAGACTTCGTATTCATTACGCGATTCCCGACGGCAAAGCGTGCCTTTTATACATACGAACATCCTTCGGAGGCACCGCTCTCCCGCGGTTTCGATCTTTTGTTCCGAGGCCTTGAGATCAACAGCGGCGCGCAGCGCATACATGATTACGCGACACTCGTAGAGAAGATCCGATCGCGCGGACTCGATCCGGAGAAATTCTCATTCTACTTGCAGGCTTTCAAGTACGGTATGCCGCCACACGGAGGATCTTCGACAGGACTTGAGAGATTCACTGCACGCATGCTTGAAATCCCGAATGTAAAAGAGGCCACATCCTTCCCGCGCGATATGACACGCATCGACAACCGCCTCACCGATATGGTAGAGCCCGAAAAAACATAAGCCCCGTTAGAGACTGTGCTCGTTCCCTCCAAAATAAAATTACGTATGCAACCATCAGATTCAGACAACACACAACCATATAGTGTCTCTAACGGGGTGAATGAGAAATTTGAAGTAGCAATACCCGTTTTTGCAGGACCGCTTGAAGCGCTCCTCAATATGATCGAGGATCGCAAGATGTCGGTCTCCGATATTTCTCTTGCTGAAGTCACCGATGCCTACCTTGCATACGTGGAGAAATTGCCAGAGCTCCCGCTTGGCGAAACTGCACAATTTATTTTGGTTGCTTCCACGCTTCTCCTTATCAAGTCCCGTGCGCTTCTCCCGACGCTCGAGCTTTCGGAGGACGAGCGCGAAAGCGTCGAGGAATTAGAGCGCCGTCTCGCGCGCTACGCGCTCTATCGCAAGGCTGCGAAGCTCTTGCGAAAGCAGTGGGGTAGGGCGCCTCTCCTTCTCGCGCGACGCTCCCCGCTTCGCACTCCTGTCTTTAGCGCCGCTGACGCGAGCATTTCTCTTATCGCTGCTGCAGCTGCACGACTCGTGAGCATTTTGCCGAAGCCCGAGGCGCTCGTCAAAGCGGCCGTAGCCCCAGTTTTGGCACTTGAAGATGTGATTTCGCAATTGAAAACACGACTCGCAACTGCTTTTAGGGCCCGATTTAGCGAATTGACTCAATCGCGTGGTCGACAGGAAGTCATCGTCTATTTTTTGGCGATGCTCGAGCTTGTGCGCACCGGCTCTGCAAGCGTATCGCAGGAGAAACTGTTTGAAGATATTACGATCGAAGTTGAGAACGTAGCTGCTCCCCGTTATGGAACCTGAGAACCTCGCGTCCCGTGCCGAAGCATTCCTTTTTAGTGAAGGCGGCACGATAACGCTTCGCAAACTCGCACAAGTACTTGAGACAAAAGAACCAGAATTGCGCGGCGCTCTCCGAGAACTTTCCGCACGGCTCGAGGGAGGGGGACTTGCACTTATTCACACGGAGACCGAAGTCTCGCTCGCGGTCGCGCCACACGTCTCCGATGCAGTGCAATCGGCATACGCAAAAGAATTGGGAAGTGCAATCGGGGATGCCGGCCTTGAGGTGCTTGCGATCATCCTCTATCACGGGCCGTCCACGCGAGCGCAAATAGATTACATTCGTGGCGTGAATACCTCTTCCACCCTGCGCACACTTTTGACGAGAGGACTTGTCGAGCGCACGGGAAATCCTGATGATGGTCGGGAATATCTGTACCGACCGACTGTTGAGCTCCTTTCGCATCTCGGCATACGCAATTCCGAGGAATTACCTGATCGTGAAGCGATTAGAGCAGAGCTTGCAGCCTTTGAATCAGCACAGACAGTTGAAGATACTTCTTCAGATACTGCTCATCAATAATATGGAAACTCAACCCGTCGCACCTTCTCGGGCCGAATGGCCTGCCTCGCCGAGTCAAGGCGGGTCACGGCAGCAAAGACTCTGGGGCACATTGACGCTTGTCCTTATATTTTTTGCGAGCGCGTGTATAACGATTGCGTATCTTTCAAATGTATCGCTACCACAAGATTCCCAGATAGCGGCTGCGGCAACTATTTCCGATCGATTTCTCAGTGTTTCTCTCGAAGCAGAAAGTGTGTTCGTCATGGACCTTACGAACAATCAGATCTTGTACGCCCGCAACCCGGATGCTCAACTTCCACTCGCTTCGCTTACAAAAGTGCCACTGGCGCTCGTTGTTGCGGAGGTATTGAAACCCGATACCCTGATCACGATTCCCGAGCATTACACTCCTGATGGCGCTCCGGCACGCCTTCCTGCGGGACTCGAGCTGCGCGCAGAGGATCTTATCGACTTCACGCTCGTTGCATCATCGAATGAAGGAGCCGAACTCCTCTCCGATGCTGCGCGAGCAGATTTACGTCGCACATATCCTGAAGCCGATGCAAACAGCGTTCTGTGGCGGATGAACGATCTGGGGAAACACCTCGGACTCACACAAACGTATTTCCTAAACATTCATGGACTCGACATAAGTACCATGCAAGCAGGTGCGTATGGCTCAGCGAGGGATATGGCACACCTTTTTGCATATGCCGCTTCCACCTCTCCTGCGATTTTCGAGCACACTTCGAAAGAAACGATTTCAATCACCGGACGGGGTGGGACTGTCATCACTGCATCGAATACCGACGAAGCCTTGTCTTCGATTCCCGGCCTCGTACTCGGTAAAACCGGCTATACCGACCTTGCCGGAGGCAATCTCGCCGTCGTTTTTGAAGTTGGTCCCGCACATCCTGTGGTCGCTGTAGTCCTTCATTCCACACAAGACGGCCGATTTGAGGATATGAAAAAGCTCGTGGCGGCTACCCAGGCGACGATTGCTGCGGGTGAATAAATTGCGTGTAGTACAATAGTCGTATGCTCCCGTCAATCGTGAGAATTCTCGTGCCGGCAGGAATCGCATTTATAGTCGGTATTGCGTGCACTCCGCTTCTTACACATTACCTCTATAAATATAAAGCGTGGAAAAAGCGACCTGGAAAATTCACGCTCGAGGGGAGCGCTGCGCATGAGTTCAATCGCCTTCACAGCGAGAACGAAACTCGCGCACCGCGTATGGGCGGAGTTGTTATTTGGGGAAGCGTCGTCCTCACAATTCTCGGAATCGCGGGGGCAGCGAGTATCTTTCCACACACCGTATTCGATACACTTAATTTCCTCAGTCGCAATCAGACATGGCTTCCTCTCGCGACGCTTTTGGTTGGGGCGTTTGTCGGCCTCGTCGACGATTGGATGACCGTGCGGGGAGACGGCAGGGGATTGCAGCTCCGGTATCGGTTGGCGATCGTTATTGTTCTTTCATCGTTTATCGGGTGGTGGTTCTGGGACAAATTGGATGTGACGACGGTGAACCTTCCGTTTCTCTTCCCCCTTGAAATCGGGTGGCTCATCATTCCGCTGTTTGTTCTCGTCTCGCTCGCGCTCTACGCCTCAGGAGTCATCGATGGAATCGATGGTCTCTCCGGCGGGGTGTTCGCTTCTATCTTTGCCTCATACACGATTATCGCCGTCGGACAGAATCAAATTGATCTCGCCGCGTTCACGGCATGTGTCATGGGAGGCCTACTCGCATTTCTATGGTTCAATATTCCACCAGCGCGCTTCTACATGTCTGACACCGGTACAATGGGCCTTACACTCGCACTCGGCACCGTCGCATTTATGACTGACAGCTTGGGCGGGGGAGTGGGGATCAGCGTCCTTCCGATTATCGGCGCACTTTTGGTTATTACCGTCCTCTCCGACATCGCCCAAGTGCTTTCAAAATATCTGTGGAAACGCAAAATTCTTCGCATCGCGCCTCTCCACCATCATTTCGAGGCGATCGGCTGGCCTCCCTACAAAATTGTTATGCGCTATTGGGTGCTTTCGATCATGTTGGCATTTGTCGGGGTAATCATTGCACTCTCTGCAGCCAACGTCGGATTTCCGCAGCTTTAGGAGATGATACTATTTCACGATGCGCCGCGGTACGCTCGATAAGCCCCTCTTCTTTCTTTTGGGAATCCTCGTCTTTGGAGGGTTCTTGATTTTTTCCTCTGCTGCGTTTGGCCTCCTCGCGCGCGGACAGCAGGGGATGTCGTCTGTGGTCTTTAATCATCTTCTTTTGGGAATCGGTCTCGGGGTCGTTCTCCTTATCATTCTCGCGACTATCGACTATAGATTCTGGCGCTCTGCCGCGCCGTACCTTTTCGGCGCAGCGCTTCTCGGAACAGCACTCGTATTTGTGCCCCAGATTGGTTTCTCACATGGAGGAGGCACCCGCTGGCTCGATATATTTGGTTTCTCGGTCCAACCTTCCGAAGCGCTCAAAATCACTGGAGTCATCATGGCCGCGGCGTACTTCGCAGCTGTCCGCGGTCGCGCCGAATCGTTTCTGTGGGGCCTTGGCGGATACATCGCCCTTATTGCGGGCCCTGCCATTCTTCTTTTCCTGCAGCCCGACATCGGGACCTTGAGCATCATTTGCGTTTCGATGTTCGTCGTCTATGTAACAGCCGGTGCCAAGTGGCGCGATATCGGAATCGCACTCGTCATTGCACTCGTATGTCTCGGCGGCATTTTGTATCTCAAGCCGCATGCCAGGGATCGTGTCATGACCTTTATTAATCCATCGCAAAATCAACAAGCGGCCGGGTATCAAATACGTCAATCGCTTATCGCGATCGGCTCAGGCCAATTTCTTGGGCGAGGATTCGGGCAGGGGATACAAAAGTTTACGTACCTCCCCGAGCCGATGGGAGATTCCGTATTTGCCGTCGCGGGAGAAGAGCTTGGGTTTGTGGGCTCCGTCATCATCATCGCGATGTTTCTCGCTTTGGCTCTTCGCGGGTTTGGAATTGCCGCACGAGCTCCCGATCTTTTCGGTGGATTACTTGCCGTCGGAATTTCCACGTATCTCGTCGGTGAAGCGTTTATCAACATCGCCGCGATGCTCGGCGTCGCCCCTCTTACCGGTGTGCCCTTAACCTTCATGAGCCAAGGCGGCACCGCGATGCTCGTCTCCCTCGCCAGCGCGGGCATCCTTCTCAATATCTCCCGCCACCGCCGCGCCAAATAATCCCAAGTCGAGGTATGTGATAAAATACGCGGATGCGTATTGCGCTCGTGGGAGGGGGAAGCGGGGGGCATTTTTACCCTTTGATTGCCGTTGTTGAGGCGATTGAAGATATATGTAAAGAGAGAACGCTTCTTGAGCCGGAATTCCTCTATCTCGGGACTCCTGCTTTTGATTCCGAAGCTTTGGTTGAGCACAATATTGAGTACGTACCCTCGACCGCCGGCAAGATCCGCCGTTATCCGAGTGCTCTCAACGCGCTCAGCTTTTTTGCCAACGGTGTCGGCATTATCCGTTCTCTATTCCAGCTTTTTGGTATTTATCCGGATGTCATCTTTTCTACTGGCGGATTCGCCGCTTTTCCCACACTCTTTGCGGCACGCCTTTTGCGCATACCGGTTGTTATTTATGACGCTGATGCACAGCCGGGCAGAGTATCGCTCTGGTCTTCCAAATTTGCGCGCTGGATCGCACTCGCTCACCCCGATGCAGCAGCAAAATTTCCGGAAAGGGTGCGCGATAGAATAGCACGCGTCGGGCATCCGATACGCAAAGAGATCATTGAGCCTGCCAAAGAAGGCGGCAGCGAATTCCTGAAGCTCGACGCGGCGGTGCCCACGATTTTTATTATGGGAGGGTCGCAGGGAGCGCGCGCCATCAACGAAGTCGTACTGGATGCCCTGAAAGATTTGACTGCAGAATTCAATATCGTACACCAGGTAGGGTCGGCGAATGTAAAAGAGACGAGCGGTATCGCTTCGGTGATTCTCAAAGACTCGCGGTTTGCACCCCGATACAAAATCTTCAGTTTGCTGAATACTCTTGCGCTGCGCATGACTGCGGGAATCAGTTCTCTCATAGTCGCGCGCGCAGGATCCGGTACCATCTTTGAAATTGCGAGCTGGGGGATTCCTGCAATTCTTGTCCCGATTCCCAAGGACGTCTCGCACGACCAGACAGAAAACGCATTTTCCTATGCTCGCTCAGGAGCCGGTGTTGTTATCGAGCAGCACAACCTCACGCCCCATCTTCTTGTTTCAGAAATTAAGCGTCTGATGGGAGATCCGGAGATCCGGACAAAAATGGCCGCGTCGGCGCATGCCTTTGCACGCCCCGACGCGGCTCACAAAATAGCGACTGCGCTTCTCGAAATAGCGATATCACACGAACCTGTATGACTCCTGTTAAAGTACGATTTCCTCCGAGCCCCACGGGCTTTTGTCATGTCGGCACGGCGCGAATGGCGCTGCTCAATTATCTCTTTGCTAAAAAACATGGCGGTGCAATCGTATTTCGTATCGAGGACACTGATAGAGAGCGTAGCACAAAAGAGTACGAGGAAGATATCGTAAAGAGCATCAAATGGCTGGGCCTCACGTGGGATGAGTTTTATCGTCAGTCAGAGCGCACCAATTTCTATTCGGAAGCCTTGCAAACGCTTATCGATAAAAACGCGGCGTACATTTCCGAAGAAGAAAGTAAGAAAGATGCGGGCACGATGGTCAGGGTCGTCCGGCTTCACAACCCCAACAAGGTTGTCACATTTCAAGACATCGTCCGCGGGGAAATATCATTCGACACGACGGAATTAAAGGATTTCGTTATCGCCCGCGCGATTGATGATCCTCTCTACCATTTGTCGGTCGTTGTAGATGATGCCGAAATGAGCATCACGCATGTCATCCGAGGTGAAGAACATATCTCCAACACTCCGCGGCAAATTCTCATCCAAGAAGCACTCGGATACTCACGGCCCGAATACGCGCATTACCCACTCTTTCTCGGCGCGGACAAATCCAAACTTTCCAAACGAAAGGGCGATGTCGCGATCCGTGATTATCGCGAGGACGGATTCCTTCCGGAAGCAATGCTCAATTTCATTGGAATCCTGGGCTGGACGCCACCATCGGAAAAAGAAATACTTTCATTGGAAGAAACGGTTGCGGAATTTGATCTCAAAGATCTTCACAAGAGTGGCGCCGTTTTTGATATGGATAAATTGCGTTGGTACAATCGGGAGTACCTCCTCAAAAAAGAGGATTCTGAATTCGCTGGCTATGCGATTCCCGTACTAGAAAAAGCGCTAAAAGAAAAAGGCGTCGCGT
>CAZFMA010000060.1:0-20869 GCA_964520015.1 uncultured Candidatus Saccharibacteria bacterium | reverse complement strand
TGACGATTCAAATGTTTACCCCGTTAGAGGCAAAGCCTCTAACGGGGCGGGTGGGAAAACGATTCTTCTCCCAAAAGACAGTTTCAAATTGGCAGAGAATCTAAGAAAGGAATTAAAGAAGCACTACAAAATAAAAAAGCTCGGCATCATTATTACTGACAGCCGCATTATGCCGCTGCGTGCCGGTACCATGGGCATTGCGCTCGGCTACGCAGGTTTCAGGGGTATTCGGGACTATCGTGGAAAACCGGACATATTTGGCCGGCCACTCAAGGTCACACAGACAGACATTGCAGATAGTCTTGCGACGGCTGCGACAGTGGTGATGGGAGAAGGGGCGGAGTGCCAGCCGCTCGCGATAATTGAAGATGCGCCTGTAGAATTCCCTGAAAAAGTAAAACGGAATGAATTGAAAATCTCTCGGAAGAGAGATATGTATCGTTTCCTTTTTAAAACAGGGAAGAGAAGAAAGAAGTAACAGCGTGCCAGAGTTTTGTGAAGAAATTTCCTGGTGGCGTGGCTGCTCCTGCGGTTTGAGCAACTGAAGTCGAGGGTGTAGAGGTGGGTGGAGTTGGTGTTGCCACGGTGATTTTCGGTGTGGGTGTTTTCGCTATCGGTTTTGACTGCGTAATCGTCGTTTTTACGGTTTCTACAACAGGAGTCGAAGAGGCAATTGTTTCAGGCATTACAGGCGTGGAAGTTGCGACTGGTTGGGTCGTTGTTGCGACTATCGGAGAACTCGTCGCGGTCGTAGTCGCAGAGGTTGTCGCAACTGTTGAAGTCGAAGTTCCAAGAACTGCTCCACCTCCGCTTGTTGTTGGGCCAGCGGGTTTTGGGAATGACTGGAGAAGAGATGACCAGGGTTTTCCGAGGCTTGCTGGAATTGCATACTCTGTAGCCCATATGCGCGTCTGAGCGTCGCTCGACGTCGGCTCGAGACCGCCGTCACTTTGCTGCAGGGACGCGAGATAATCGTTGGGGTTGTATCCGCTCGGCGCCCAGGTAGCCGTCGTTTGATTGAGTGCGGCGATTGCCTGAAGCGTCCAACCGGTCGAGAAACTATTATCCAAGCCCCCATTAAATTTCTGTTGTGAGCGCAGGTAGCTTTCTGCTTTCGTGAGTGCAGCACTCACATTGGGAAGCGATGTCACCTGCGATAGAGCTTGAATTGCAGCGGCTGTCATGTCCACGCTCGCATCCCACGCGCCGTTCGTGTTTTGTGCGGAGAGTATGAAGGAAGTGGTTTTCTGAATGATTTCGTCGCTTGCAAAATAGCCGGCGCGCAGAAGCGGGAAGAGGGCGAAAATGTCATCGTTGTCGAGGTGGACATCACCAATTTGTGTCCCATCAAATGCTTCGGTTATGTGTCCGATATAGTTTATAGACGTGCCGGAATAGGGATCGATACCGAGCGCCATAAGGGCCATCGCATGTCGCTCATAATCCGTGACGCTCGAAAGTGGAGGTGTACTGCTAAGGAGATAATTTTTAAGAAGTTCTTTTGGTGCTCCTGGATCGGATGCGGCAAATGCTATAGCAGCCCAGTCGGTTAGGACTGCCGAATCGAATGAACCATCTGCATGTTGTTTGCTCACGAGATATGCGAGGGCATTAGGGACGTTCAATTGGAAGTGTGATATGCCACCTCCTCCGCCTGTTGGCGGAGGATTATCTACAGGCGGGGCCGACGTGGCGTCAGTCGTAGTTGCTGGAGCTTCGACGATCGTGATCGAAGAAGCAGGGAAATAGAAATCTTCTTGAATGCCGACAGCAAATGTGCCTGTCGCATTCATAGAGAATGCCGCGTTTCCATTCACATCGCTCGTCGACGTTGCAAATTCGGTGAAGGAGAAGTCTGGGTTCGCGATTCCGACGCCGATCACGACTCCTTGTACGCCGACGTACGTCCCAGAGGCGAGATCGTATTTTTGTGCGATTGCCGTAAATCCCTCGTCGACAGTCGCGGTCGTTGTCGAGAGCGTCGTTTGGCGTTGCGGGCCGAAGAAGAGGTACACGACGTCGCCATCGTGCAGAATAGTGTCGTCAATCCCGACTTGCGGGAACGCGCCGTTTACGGCGTACGTCCAATTAAAACAGTTGGTCGACGTTGCGGCAGGAAACGATATGCAGTTGATGATGAAAGAACCGAAGGAGCTAAAGTATCCGAGATCAGTAATATCGAACTCTGTCTTCGTTGCATCCAGTGTGACGAGGGTTGCAAGAAGGCTGTCGGCGGCGACCGAGACGGTTGTTGATGAGTTTGTTGGTGCAATATCCATGGCAGGAGTTGTAGAAGTTGCGATCTCGACAGCTCCCGTGAAGGCCGTGATATCGCCATCACGAATAGTTATCGTGACCGTCGAAGGAGTGGATGTAGCAATTTCTGGGGTTGTGGTCGCTTCGTCGGCGAATGTGAAAATCGGAGCTCCTAAGATTGCTGCGAAAACAAGGAAACGTAGGCACTTTTGCATATGATTAATTTTCTAACTATTAACGACTCTTCTCATATTTCCACTCGATAGAATCGCCCGCTGAAAGAGTTGTTTGAGAGATTCCTCTTTGTGCTTCTTTGCCGTTTACGTAAAAGATCCACACATAGCCGGTTTCTGCAGCTTTGCCGTTTATCGATTCAACGAACATTCCAAGCGAAGGGTAGTCGCGCCCTACAAACGTAAGTCCTTCGGCGCGCAACTGTTGCATCATTTTGAGCACGGTGCTTCCTTCAGGAATAAAACTCTCGTACGTTTTGTTTCCGACCGATAACGTTACATTTGATGCCGGTTGCATTATCGGCATCTCCTGTTCTGCCTCTTGCTTCTCAGATGGGTCCGGAGATTGAGGTTTAACCTCAATCTCCGGACGTGGAATCTTCGGGGATTCGATAGTCGTCTCGGAAGAGGTGGCCGAAATAGGTCTCGGGGTCTCGTTCTGGACGATATTAAGCACGGAAAGTAAACCAATAAGAAGAGCGACAAATGTTCCTGCCGAAATATATATTTTTCTCATACAAAATGAAAATCCCTGCCCAAAGCAGAGATCTTTCGATCGTACGTCGTATGCGACGCGTTCCTGCTCGGGATTACCGTTGGATTGAAGACCGGACTCACCTCAATTATTTACTTTGAGGTATTACCGTTGCGGCACAGTGGAGGAATTCCTTGCCTCGCCGAAGTCTCGACGAAGGCAGGTCACCTCACTTCCACAATCAAACGTGGACGTGCATTGTATTCCGCACCTCAAACCACGCAAGGTGGATAAGCCGTTACGAAATCATTATCAGTAAAGTCAATTGGTGTATTCTTCGGTAATGATCGGCCTTTTTGATTCCGGCTCGGGAGGGTTGTCGGTGCTTACAGCACTTCGCAAGCGTGCGCCGAGAGCGGACGTAGCGTATTTCGGAGATATTGCGCATGCTCCGTACGGGGTTCGCTCTCCAGAGGAGCTCGTCGAACTCTCTAGGACAGGTATAAAAATTCTAAAGGACATGGGCGCAAAAGAGATCGTGAGCGCATGCAATAGCGTTTCGCAATCAGTTCTTGCCGGAGTCGCAGGTGATCTACCTATCATTGAAATGACAAAACCAACGGCGAAATACATGCGTAGCTACGCGGGGAAGCGCGTGCTGCTTATCGCCACGTCCGCGACTGTGAATGCGGGTATCTACAAAAAAGCGCTTGCAGATGTATGCGCACTGGATTCTCTTCCAATTCCAGAACTTGCGGGTGCTATAGAATTTGGAGCATCAGAAGGGGAGGTGAGAAAAATAATCCACGATGCATTTCAAAGTCGGCGGAATGATCAGTACGACTGCATACTTCTCGGATGTACCCACTATCCGCTCGTGCGCGAACTGATAGAAAGCGAAGCAGCGGTATTTGGCTCGGTCGAGATCATCGATCCTGCGGAAGCGGTCGCAGAAGAGGTGATACAACGATTTAATACAGAGGGAAGTGGTACAACCCGCTTCCTGATATCAAAAGATTCGGACACATTTAGAAAACGGGTGAGCGAGCTTTTTTCTCCTTCTTCGTATACGATTGACCTTGTATGAAGGGATACGAGAGCTTTTTTAAGGATAAGAAGATTACCCTAATGGGCCTCGGACTTTTGGGGCGCGGAGTGGGGGATGCGGAATTTCTCGCACCCCTTGTAAAAGAACTGATTGTTACTGATTTGAAAACAGAAGAACAATTGGCAGACTCGGTAACGCGACTCAAAAAGTATCCAAACGTAACGTTTCGACTCGGCGGGCACAGAGTCGAAGATTTTACAAACTCCCATATGGTCATTAAAGCCGCAGGAGTTCGGCTCGATTCCCCTGAAATCGCAGCCGCGCGTGCCGTGGGAGTGGAGGTTGTTATGTCGACGGCGTTGTTTGCAAAGCTTGCGAAAGAAGCAGGCGCAGTCGTTGTCGGCGTCACCGGCACGCGCGGCAAATCAACGGTCGCCCACATGATCTACCATGTTCTTATTCGCGCGAATAAGAAAGTAGTTCTTGGCGGAAATATTCGAGGGATTTCTACACTGGCGCTGCTACTAGAGGTTGAAAAAGACGACATATGTGTTTTGGAACTTGATTCATGGCAACTCCAAGGTTTTGGAGACCTCAAAATAAGCCCCAATATAAGTCTTTTTTCGAACCTTATGCCGGACCATATGAATTACTACGGGGGGGACATGGAGAAATATTTTGCGGACAAAGCGAATATTTTTCGATTTCAAAAACAAGGCGACGTACTTATTGTCGGATCATCAATTGCGGATAAGATTCGCGCTGCTAATCCACCACTTGATCCCATCATCCCCGATCCGATACCACGCACGTGGAAACTCCAAATCCTTGGAGATCACAATCGGGAGAATGCATCGTTCGCTGCCACAGCTCTTCAAGCTTTGGGACTTACCGAAGAAGAAATTCAATCCGGGATTGAATCATTTGAAAGTATTGAGGGTCGACTACAATTTGTCGGCGAGATTAAAGGTGTCAAAATCTACAACGACAACAATGCGACTACCCCGGAAGCGACAATAGCGGCGCTGCGCGCTGTTGGTAATTCGAAGGAGAGAAACATTGTTCTCATCATGGGCGGGGACGATAAGAAATTGGATATGTCGAAATTGGTAGCAGAGATACCGAAATGGTGTTCGAAGGTTGTGATGTTTAAGGAACGCGGCACCGACACAATCCGTGACGACATTTTCCAACTAGAACCCGGTGTGCGCGTCTACGAAGAAGAGGGCCTGAAAGCCTGTGTCGAACGTGTGCTTTCTATTGCTGAAGCAGGCGAGACGATACTATACAGTCCTGCCTTTTCCTCATTCGGGAAATATTTCAAAAACGAGTTTGATCGTGGCGATCAGTTTATGGAACTTATCAAGAAGATGGGAGTCGCTGCATAAGCGTCGCGATTCCTTTGTGCATAGTCTTTGAAGTATCAGGGTCATTCGTCAGGTCTTGAATTGTCTCCGACAATCGTTCATCGATCTTATCGGTGTTATCAAAAAGGTAGGAAGGAAATTCTTCAAATTGTTCAAAGTATTCCGCAAACACTTTCTTTCGTAACTGGCGATTGAGACTTGTCGCCGCCGCTTTTAGTTCCTCAAAATCGAATTTCGGTTTCTTGTGAGTCTTGTCCATGCTCCCATTGTATCCCTATTTAAAAATTATAGTAGCAGTACACATTGATGGTTGAGTTTAGAAAAGCTTGTCTGCTAAGAAAGAGAGGCAATACGCGACAATCGAGCAACACAGGATCGTTGCGATCCATCCTCGCACGATAAGTCGCACTGTTTTCCAATGAATCGAGCGGATGCCGTGAGATGCTTTTGCGCCTGCCACACTTGAAACGACCGTGTGCGTGGTGCTCATTGGAATTCCACCAAATGCCGTGCCAGCGATACCGATTGCTGCAACAGCTTCAGCGACTACACCCTGGTATGAGTGATAAAGATTATTAACCATATCTTTTCCCACGCGCGAAACAATTCGCCATCCTCCGCACGCTGTGCCCGCACCCATCACAAGGGCGCACAAGACGACGACCCACGCAGAGACATGGAATACGGGCGTCACACCAGCAAGAAGAAGCACAAGGGCGAATACCCCGATGAATTTAAGACCATCATTCCATCCGTGACCGAATGCCACAAGCATGACGGTAACAGCCTGACATCGGCGCCAGCCTCTATCAGTTATCCATTTCGGTTGCGTACGTTCTATGAGAGAACTGAGTGCCCAGGAAATTGTGAAAACGACGAACGTCGATATCAAAACTCCTTTCAGGATCGTGATCCAGCCTGCAAGAAGCAGCGCATCAGTGCCGCCACTGTAAAAGGCTGCTCCTGCGAGTGAGGCAAAAAGTGCGTGTGATTTGCTGACTGGAAGACCGACGTATGCAGCAAACGATCCCCACAGAATCACTGAGGCCATTGCTGCTCCTATTGAATAGAGTCCGACGACAGAGGGTGAGACGATTCCGGTTCCTATTGTTTTTGCGACGGCTGCACCAAACACAAGTGCCGACAGCGTTCCTGCAAAATTTAGCAGTACTGCGAGCCAAAGAGCTGATCGACGGGAGAGAAGGCCGGTTGCTACCGCCGCCGCCGTGGCGTTCGGAGCATCAGTCCACCCGTTCAAAAATTCTGCTCCGAGTACGAGGAGAAGCACGACGAGAACGCCTATGCTTATGGATTCTATGCCCGCATTGTAGGCGCGGCTAGATAAGAAGCAAACTGCTTTGGGGATAAGTCGGATGTATACTGCGGACATGATTCCGGCGCGGGTTTATATGGTTGGAATAGGTGGCATCGGGATGTCGGCGCTTGCGCAATACTTGAAGCATACAGGCCACGCAGTCAGTGGTTCGGATAAGGAAGAATCGCCCGTAACGGCGATGCTTTCCGAGAAGGGAATAGAAGTAATTGTAGGCCATGACCAGTGCAATATTCCCGCAGACTGCGAATTGCTCATCTATAGCGATGCGATACCGGAGAGTAATGTCGAACGTGTGCGAGCACAAGAAATGCAAATACCCGAGATGTCGTATTTTGAAGCGCTTGGCGTTGTTTCTGCCTCGGCTCGCACCATCGCGGTTGCCGGCACACATGGGAAGACAACGACAACCGGCATGCTCGCAGCAATTCTTTCGGGTGCAGCGAAAGAGCCGACCGCGATAGTGGGCTCTATCGTTCAGGATTTTGGTTCGAATTTTCTTCCTGGCAGCCCGGATCTTTTTGTTATCGAAGCATGCGAATATCGCGATCACATACTCAAACTTTCTCCGGAAATTCTTGTCATAACGAATATTGAGCTTGATCACACTGATTACTTCCCCAATCTCCAAGCGGTGCAGGAAACATTTCAAAAAGCGGCAGAACGAGTATCCTCGCACGGTTTTATTATCACGAATCCAAGTGATCCGGATATTGCACCGGTGCTTGAGAAGGTGGCTGCACGGGTCGTTGATTATACGGAGGAATCGGTTCCACGCCTACATCTCATCGGGGAATTTAATCGTATGAATGCGCGCGCCGCGAAGGCCGCGGCGCGCGCCGCCTTTCCAGACATTCCACACGCTGTTGCCGATGAGGCGCTCGCAACATTTAAGGGTTCTTGGCGTCGCTTCGAATATAAAGGCGAGACACCGATCGGCGCTCTCGTATACGACGACTACGCGCATCATCCAACTTCTGTCGCAAAGACGATCGAAGCGGCGAGGCAGAAATTCCCGGATAAAAAGATCGTTGTTGCATTTCATCCCCATCTCTATAGCCGCACAAAATCGCTGATGAACGAATTTGCTGCCGCGCTCGCGAGCGCGGACCTTGCACTTGTTGCTCCCATCTATGCCGCTCGAGAACAGCCTGATCCTTCGGTCTCACATCACACGCTCGCGAGCGCGGCGCAATCTCTCGGCGGTAACGTCGTCGCACTCGATTCCTTCGACGACATCCGCGATGAATTATTGAAGCAGGATTCCGAATCGCTCATTATCACCATGGGCGCGGGAGATATTTATAAGGTCGCTGAACAAATCGCGGATTAACATGCGTTATTTCACGATATTATTCGACTTTGACGGCACGCTTGCTGATAGTCAAGAACTTGGATTGCGAGTTTTGAACGCTGTTGCTCCCGAATTTAATTTCAAACCGATTGCGCCGGAAGAGATTCCTGCTCTCAAGAAAATGTCCGCGAGACAGCTGCTTGTCGGGCGTGCCGGTATTCCACTCTGGAACATTTTTAAAATACGAAGGCTAGACCGAAGGGTGCGTGAGGAGTTTAGGAAACACGCGGAAGAACTTCAGGTATTCGAAGGAGTCCCACACATGATGAAAGAATTGCGCAACGCGGGATATGAAATCGGCATCGTCACTTCTAACGCGCATGACCTCGTCGCCGATGTAATAGCACGTGCTGGAATTGAAGTTGATTTTATTCACGGCGGTAGCACCCTCTTTGGGAAAGCGCGCGCCATCAGAGGTGTGTTACGAGCATACGAAATCGATCGCCCCCGCACCGTGTATGTCGGAGACGAGCTTCGCGATATTGAGGCGTGCAAGAAAGTCGGCATCGACATGATAGCTGTCGGGTGGGGATTTAATAGTCCGGAGGCGCTCCGAAAAACGGGGGTGCAGGTCGTCAGTAATTCCGGAGAATTATCAAAGCTTTTTCTTTCGAGCGTTTAATGATAGCGTCTCTCGTATGGGCACATTGTCAATCGTCGCGACGCCGATAGGCAACCTCGGAGACATCACCTTCCGAGGGCTATGGAACCTCAAAGAGGCAAATGTTATTTATGCGGAAGATACGCGGGTTATCGCGAAATTACTTGCTCACTACGGGCTTCGCACTCCGGTCATGCGATTAGACGCAGCAACTGAAGGAGTGAAGTCAAAAGAAGTTGCCGAACGCTTGATCAAGGGCGAGCATGTCGCGCTTGTATCTGATGCAGGAACACCGGGAGTATCGGATCCCGGCGCGCGGCTCGTGGCATACATTCGTGAGCATGTGCCGGAGGCGAAAATCGATGCAATACCCGGGCCCTCGGCTTTGACCGCGATGCTCTCAATTGCCGGAATGACAGCCGATGCGTTTACATTCTTAGGATTTCTTCCGCACAAAAAGGGTCGACAAACGGCTCTCAAGAAAATCGCAGTATCAGAATACCCTGTCATTCTCTACGAATCTCCCCATCGCATCATTAAGTTGTTGTCTGAAATTCAAAAATATATTCCTCGCGCACGGGTAACCATCGGCCGCGAATTGACTAAAATGCACGAAGAAGTATTCGTCGGGAGTGCAGCAGAAGTTGCAACGCATCTGGAGGCAAAAAGGGCAATTCGTGGCGAATTTGTTGTGATTATTGAGCTCCCGTTTCGTTCACGGTAATCCGTGACGACGAAACGCAGTCCTTTAGGGCCCAAAAAATAAGTGGTATACTTAAGGCCGCGTCTTAATTGACAAGGCGCGGCATGCGAATCAGCAGATTCGAAACTTGGTAATTTCGTCAAAATCACATGACCGTCGACACGCTCCTCATATTTACGGGCGCATTTGTAGCAATCTTGCCGTTTTTGGGATTTCCGCAGAGTTGGGACAAGATACTCTTTCTTCTTGCTGGACTTTTGGTAGTAGGGCTCGGCATTGTAGTGCGCCGTCGAGGCGCTAACCACCGCGTACATTCAAATCAGGGAGAACCATTCTCGGAAAGCCTGCCCGGCCAGGGCGCCCCTGCTCGGCATGAAGAAGAGTTGGCGCAATAAGATTTTGATAGCGGGAGTGGGTCTTCTCCTCACGGGAGGTGTTGCTCTCGCCGCGACGATACCCACCGTTTCCTACGTGAGAGATATTGCGATATCTGATGAAAAAGCCCCACAGAAGCCTCTTGTGCAGCACATCGCGACACCAGACATTGTAAAGGCGATCTACATGACGCAGTGCGTCGTTGGTACGCCGTCATTCCGCGCAGAATTGGTCGAGCTTATCGACACAACGGAACTCAACGCCGTTGTGATAGACATCAAAGATTATTCCGGCGGCATTGCGTTCCCGAGCGACAATCCCGCCCTGAAGCCCTATAGATCCGATACATGCGGGGCAGCGGACATGAAAGAATTCGTCAAAATGCTCCACGAAAAAGACATCTATGTGATAGGGCGTATCACCGTCTTTCAAGATCCGCTCTACACAAAAGCACATCCGGAGCTTGCCGTAAAAAAATCTTCCAACAGGGAAGTTGTCTGGAAGGACCACAAAGGGCTCGCGTTCATCGACGTTGGTGCAAGATCATTTTGGGAGTACATCGTAGCGCTTTCAAAAGAATCATACGCGCTTGGTTTCGATGAACTCAATTTCGATTACATCCGATTTCCCTCGGACGGCGATATGAAAGACATCGCTTTTACATGGAGTGAAGGAAAAACAAAACAAGAAGCGCTTGAAACTTTTTTCAAGTATTTGCATGAACAATTAGAGCCAGTCGGGGTCGTTACCTCCGCCGATCTTTTCGGTATGACGGCAACAAATCAGGATGACTTGAATATCGGGCAGGTCCTGGAGCGTGCTTTGCCGTATTTTGACTTCATCGATCCGATGGTATACCCGTCGCACTATCCCACGGGTTTTAATGGTTATAAAGATGTAAATGCGCACTCGTACGACATCGTGCATTTCTCTATGAAGGAAGCTGTGAGGCGTACCATTGCAACCACAACCCCCATTGCTTCATTCGCGTATACGCGCATCGGTACATCGACTCCAGCTTTATACTCAAAGCCGTCGTATCAAGCATCCAAAATACGCCCCTGGCTTCAGTCATTTGATTATCCTGTCACGTACACGGCAGCGATGGTACAGGAGCAAATCCAGGCCAATATAGACGCTAATCTCTCGTCATACTTGTTTTGGGATCCTTCAAATAAGTATCGCAGCTTAAAGCAAGTTTTGCAGCTGCAGTAGTATCTTCCTGCCCCGTAGTGAGCTTTGCTCTACTACTGGGGTTCTGGGATCCTGCTAACAAGTAGAGGAGTTTGCGCGAGATTTTAACGGTACAATAAGGGAATGGCGAGAATGGATGACCCGAATCCGCGGATAGAATACCTGCGGAAAACAGGCATGCCCGACGGCGTCATTTTGAATCGCCTTCTTATCGAGGGGTGGGATGAGGGAGAGCTTATAGACAGATTTGCACCTTCGGTACACTCGGGACTGCATCCGGCTCAAACCCCAAAAGAAGAACGTCATCCTACAGCGTGGCGCTTCCCGCTTGCCATCCCGACCGTGCTTTTGGTGATAGCCGCGTTCGCTGCGCTCGGATTTTCCGGATACGTCCTCTATAAACCACCCGTCGTGTATTCAATATCGATTCCTGCAGCGGCGGGGGCAACAGGGCCCGCTCTTGTGTACGGCGCACTGCCTGCACTCTCGGATCCAGATTACTATCAGAGTGTAAAACAAAACCTATCCAACCAGCAAGCTTCTTTCATTGATGCGAATCTTTCTGAAATGAAGCTCGGTGTATATTCAGAAGGCGTCTTGGCGCTGGAAGTACCCATTCTTGCGAAAGGGAAAGTGGGTTCGTGGTGGGAGACTCCCACGGGCCTTTACCAGATCCAGTCGAAACAGAAAAATCACTTTTCCAGTTTTGGACAGGTGAATCAACCGTGGAGCATCGAATTTCAAGGAAATTTTTTCATCCACGGATGGCCTTCGTATGAAGATGGTACGCCAGTCTCGACATCATACTCGGGAGGGTGTATCCGGCTCTCAACGGAAGATGCAAAGAAGGTGTACGATCTCGCCGTGACGGGAATGCCAGTCATCGTATATAGCGCGTCCATTGGCGAGGATCAATTCAACTATCAACTCAAGACCCCGCCTGTTTCTGCGCGCGGCTATCTTGTTGCCGATGTGAGAAACGGGACCGTTCTATCGAGTAAGAATGCTGCAATCGCCGCGCCGATCGCCTCGGTATCAAAGCTTGTCTCCGCGCTTATCGCAACAGAATACATAAATCTGGATAAGGCGATATATATTCCAGAGGAGGCCATTGTGTATACGTCGGTACCACGTCTCAAGGCAGGCTCTGAAGTGCGCGCGTACGATCTTTTGTTCCTCCTCTTGCAGGAATCCTCGAACGAGGCAGCAGAGGCGCTCGCGATTTCACGCGGGCGCACGCAATTTATTTCCTACATGAACAGCAAAGCCGAAGCTATCAACCTTTCACATACGGTGTTTTCGGATCCCTCTGGTGCAAAAGGTGATTATTCAACCCCCCAGGACCTCTTTACCTTGTTACGGTACATCTATGACAACAGGCGTTTTGTATTCGGCATCACAGCGGGTAATATAACCGAAAGCGCCTATGGGGAGCCAGCGTTCAAGAACATCCGTAATTTCAATATCATTAAAAATTCTCCCGCCACGTTACTTGGCGGAAAAGTCGGTAAAACCAACGAGGCTTCTGAGACCTATGCGGGTATATTTCGGGTTAAGCTTGGAAGCGAAGAGCGCGAAATTGCTGTCATCGTTCTTGGTTCGCACGACGCAGAATCCGATGTGCGCAGGCTGCTCACATTTGTACGCGACCTGTATGCGCCCGGAGAGCCGCAGAGCCCTTCATTGTAGTTCATCGCAAAGTTAAATACGCTATACTATGTTGTATGAATCCCGCTCGGGAAGATGACGACCGTCGGATTACTTATTTTGCGGCGACGCACACGCGGGGAAAACGCGAAATGTTTGGTATTCGAGGGCTCGATCGCGGTAAGCACATCTACGTCATTGGGAAAACCGGCATGGGTAAATCAACCATGTTGGAAAATATGGCGATACAGGATATCCAGAATGGGGAAGGAATCGCGTTTATCGATCCACACGGCGCAACCGCAGAAAAATTACTCGATTTCGTGCCGCACGATCGCATCAAAGACGTCGTCTATTTTGCACCCTTTGATACCGACTACCCGATCGGTTTTAATGTAATGGAGGATGTCGGGTACGACAAGCGCCACCTCGTCGTCTCCGGCTTGATGGGCGCCTTGAAGCGCATTTGGGTGGATGCGTGGAGCGCAAGAATGGAATACATTTTGCAAAATACACTGCTCGCCCTCCTCGAGTATCCGGACTCTACCTTGCTCGATGTGAATCGCATGCTTATCAGCAAAACGTTTCGCCAGGCGGTTGTGGACAAAATTACCGATCCGATCGTGAAAGGATTTTGGGTTGAGGAATTTGCCGCTTTTACTGACACTTACACACGCGAAGCGACTCCCGCGATCCAAAACAAGATCGGACAGTTCACTGCGAATCCCCTCATTCGCAACATCGTCGGCCAGGGCAAATCGTCGTTTGATCTTCGGAAGATCATGGATGAAAAGAAAATTTTCATCGTGAATCTCTCCAAGGGGCGCATGGGAGAGACCAACGCATCGCTTCTCGGCAGTATGCTCGTCGTGAAGATTTATCTTGCCGCGATGTCCCGAGCGGATGAGCCTGCCGCGCGCATGGCAAAGCTGCCACGCTGCTATTTCTATGTCGACGAATTCCAATCGATGATGAACGAATCGTTTGCCGATATTCTCTCTGAATCACGCAAATACAAACTCGCTCTCACGCTCGCCAACCAATACATCGAGCAAATGGAAGAAGAGGTACGCGACGCCGTCTTTGGCAACGTCGGCACGCTTATCGTGTTTCGAGTGGGACCCTTTGATGCAGAGGTACTTGAGACGGTATTTGATCCGACCTTCACGCCAGAAGACCTTGTCTCGCTTGGTATCGGGCAGATTTATCTTACGCTCATGATCGACGGCGTTGGCACCAAGCCTTTTTCTGCAGAAACTATTCCTCCTATTGATACTCCTACCATTTCATACCGGGATGATTGCATTCGCATGTCTCGGGAACTCTATGGCCGTGCGCGTGCAGAGATCGAAGCCGCCGTAAATCAAAAACAACTCGACTTTGCTCCGCCACCGAAAAAAGAGAAAGGAGCTCGAGAGGGAAGCACGTACGGCACGCGACCGCGTGAGACTCCCGATTCACATCGCGCGAACACGCGTGATAGTGAATCGCAGTCCTTTAGGGCTCCTCCGGGACCTCGTCCCACACCAGCCCCTTTCGCGCGATCGGGAGGCTTTTCTCCGCGCCCGCATACCGATCATCATTCCCAGTCTATCCGCACTTCACCCCCCGAGGCTGATCAAAAAAACGCACTCCGGGCAGCAATAGCGCAGGCTCGTCCGGCTGCTACCGCATCATACAGCCCAAACGCTGCGCCAATTCGCTCACCAGCCGACATTTTGCGTGAGCGCAATGCGAAAAAGTCTGTATCTACAGGCTTTTCCGGGTCTCAGCATGGCTCTCCGCGGGATACGGAGGCTCCGCAGCACAATCCACAACCCACCGCACCTCCGACGCCACAGGCGCCCATTTCGCGCGATACTGCTCCTCATGAGTCCCACGGCGAGGTCTCTCCAGAAGTTCTCAAAGAAATCCTTCGGCAACCAGAAGGAAAAACGGAGCAGTAAATTCTTTTTTATCGCGGGAATTATATGCGCCGCGCTTACTCCGAGTTCAGTTTTTGGAGAAGTTATCATTTCTGAATTCTTATATGACGCATCGGGATCAGACGCTGATCAGGAGTTTGTCGAATTATTTAATGCCGGTACATCGGCCGTTGATCTTACGGGATGGAAGGTAAACGACGGATCGAACCATACGCTGAATGTGCCACCCAAAAATGGTGGGACAGGATCGCTCTCGATTGCTCCCGGCAGCTACCTCCTTCTTGTCGATGATGCAGCGGCCTTCATCCCCCTTCATAGCGGCCTTACAGTTTCAATCATTGATACGGTCTTAAGTTTGCCGAACACCGAAGGCACGATTTCTCTTCTCGACGCGGAAGGAGCAACGGTAGACAGCATTTCGTATACGAAAGATAACGGCGGCGCGGGCGACGGGAATTCCCTTACACGCAAAGGCGTCTCGGGGGAGAGTCTTACGAGCGGTTCGCCGACTCCTGGTAAGGGCTCGCTCACCTCATCCTCCGGGAATTCTGGTACAGCGCCGAGTTCGGCAACCTCGTCTCAAAAACAAACGACTTCTGATTCAGAGGATCCTATTCAGAATTCGTCTACGTATGTTGGCCCGCCGGAGACACAACTTTTTGCTGACGGAGGGAGTGATCGGGCCGTCATTGTCGGCGCTGATGTGCAGTTTGTCGGGCGTGCGTACAATCGAAAGAAAGAAATCGTGAGCCATGCGCGGCTTGTATGGAATTTTGGCGATGGATCAACAGCAGAAGGAACAAGTGTTTTTCATAATTTTAATTATCCCGGAAAATATATTGTCGTTTTGGATATTGCGGAGAGCGAAAATTCCGCGTCGGATCAAATTATCGTTACCGCAGAGAAAGCAGAAATGGCCCTTTCTGTAATTTCTGATGGATCTGTATTGATACAAAATCGTTCAGCGCGGACACTTGATCTCTCACGGTGGATAGTTCGTCAAGATGGTAGAAACTTTGTGTTGCCAGATAATTCGCGCGTACTTGCCGGAGCCTCCATGCAAATATCCCAAAAAACCCTCGGTTTTATAGGCTCGGCTAGTGCGGAGTTTGCATATCCCAATGGAATAACTGCACTTCATGCAGGAGAGAGCACCGGCGGTACTCTCGCTTCTGTGTCGCCGTCTCCGCCGCAGGTACAAACCCCAACCCCTCCTTCTGCACCGCGTACAACGATGCCAGAGGAAAAGAGTTCACCACCGGAAATGAATACAATGGACACATCAGAATCCAACGTGTCTAACGCATCACTGCCGGACACTGAAGAAGTAAACCCTGAGACACAAGCCGCCGCTGCTGCGCGTACCGATTCTTCTTCGCGCATTTGGTGGCTCGGAGCCGTAGCCCTCGCTGCTCTTGCCGGCGGCGCACTTTTCGTGGCTCAGCGTTTCAGTAAACGAGAGTGGGATATCACGGAAGAGAAGTAGAACACCCGTCTCTCGACGAGATTTCATATTAGTGTAATGTGTTGTTAATGAAAGGGAAAAAGACTGTTCTTGTGACCGGTGGCGCCGGATTCATTGGTTCGCATCTGTGTAAACGACTCCAGCAGGACGGGCACACCGTCATCTCACTGGATAACTACTTCACAGGCTCGCGCGACAATCATATCTCTGGCGTCGAATATCGTGAGGGACATGCCAAAGATATTGGGAAACACGTACCAGAAACACCGGATCTCGTCTACCACCTCGGAGAGTATCCCCGCGTAGAAAAAAGCATCGAAGAGCCGGCTCTCGTATGGGATCTGAATGCGGCGGGAACGTTTGGCGTTGTGGAGGATTGGCGCAAGAAAAAGTACAAGCTGGTATATGCAGGATCGTCGACCAAATTTGGCGACGGCGGAATGGGGAGAGGGCAGAGTCCCTATGCATGGGTTAAGGCGATGAATACAGAGCTCGTCTCCAATTACGCCACGTGGTACACGCTTCCCTATGCGATCACATATTTTTATAACGTCTACGGACCGGGCGAGCGCGCAGGTGCCTATGGGACGGTCATTGAGATATTCCGTCAGCAGCTCATGAAAAACGAGCCAATAACCGTCGTTGCTCCAGGGCTCCAAAAGCGCAATTTCACCCACGTCGACGACATCGTCGAGGGACTTCTCTTGGTCGGCGAAAGGGGGGAGGGTGATGATTTTGGGCTCGGTGCTCTCCGAGACTATTCAATTCTCGAAGTTGCGCAGATGTTCTCAAAAAACATCACCATGCTGCCGGAGCGGGCGGGCAACAGATTAACGTCGGGGATGGACACTTCTAAATCAGCGGCGCTCGGAGGGAGGGCCACTCATGATCTTGAAACATATGTGAAGGAAATCACCAAAGCAGGATATGTTCAGTGATGACATGTCCGCCCGAGGCGGATCTGCCTCTGGCAGAAAGAAGGTTCTCATATTTTCGCTCGCGTACTTTCCCAAACATGTGGGTGGAGCGGAGGTTGCGATAAAAGAGATCACTGACCGGATTCCCGATATTGAATTCCACATGGTGGTAAACCGCTATGATTCCACCCTGCCGACGGTAGAGAAAATCGGCAATGTCTTGGTCCATCGCATTGGGATTGTGCGCGAGAGACCAACGATGCGGGATCTTGGGAAGTTTCCGCTCCACCTCAATAAATATGTGTTTCAATTTCTCGCTGCGTGGAAAGCTTTTTTCCTGTATCGCACCTATCATTACGACGGAATCTGGGCGATGATGGCGCATTCCTCGGGAGTGCCAGCTGCGCTTTTCAAGATGTTCCACAAATCTGTCCCCTACGTATTAACGATTCAAGAGGGCGATCCTCCGGAATATATCGAGCGCATTATGTGGCCAGTGAGGCCGCTTTTTAATCGGGCGTTTACTACTGCCGACATCATCACAGCCATCTCGACATTCTTGGGTGCGTGGGCGCGCCGCAGAGGGTTTCGCGGCCCACTCATGATTATTCCGAATGCCGCTGACACGGCCCACTTTTCACAGGAATATCCTACACGCGTCATAGACGAAATTAAAGATTCGCTCGACAAGAAAATGGGTGATGTATTTTTGATCACGACTTCGCGACTTGTTCGCAAGAACGCACTTGACGATGTAATCCGGGCACTTCCACTTCTCCCCGAGAACGTTCACTTTGTCGTCTTGGGGAGTGGGCCCGAAGAAGCTGCACTCAAGCGGCTTGCTCAGAAATTAAAGGTTTCAGATCGAGTTCGCTTTCTTGGTTATATACAGCACGCAGATATGCCCAAGTACCTGAAGGCCTCTGATATTTTTATTCGTCCGAGCCGCTCGGAGGGAATGGGGGCGTCATTTATTGAAGCTATGGCCGCTGGGTTGCCGATCGTAGCAACGCAGGAGGGGGGCATTGCAGATTTCCTTTTTGACGAAAAGCGCAATCCCGATAAACCCATCACCGGCTGGGCGGTGGATAAAAATTCGCCAGAGCAGATCGTGGCAATTGTAAAAGATATAATTGCGCAACCGGAAAAAGTGCGCGCGGTCGTCGCGACCGCGCGCGAGCTCGCGAAAGAAAGATACGACTGGAATATAATCGCTCGCGATATGCGGGAAAAAGTATTTTTACCTCTTTTGGGAGTCGGAAGATAACGCATTAGGACGTTCGCTCTCGCGAGTGTCTACTTTATGGGTAGGCACATTTTTCCCCTGCCGGAAGTAGGAGAACAAACCCCTGATGAGTCCATGGGAACTCGGAATATCCGCGCAGGGTATCGCAATTCGACTCAACTGCGCAATGGTGGCAATGGCGTGGGGGGGGCGATGATGGGAGTGGGGAACACGTTTTTCTCCGCCCTGTTCCCGCTGCCTCGCTGCGGACAGCGCAACCCAATTCTCATTCTCGCAGAGGAAGGGGAATGAAGTATGCGGGAACACCGGGTGCTCTCGCGCCCTGCTTCGCTTTGCTATAGTGGATGCTGTGCGCTTTCGGATAATTCCCCTTACCTCGCAAGACACAATGGAGGGGATTGGCAGGCCGTTGCGAACAATGGTATTATCCCCCCTATGAAAAATATTAAAAAGAAGAAGGCATCAAAAAGGGAAAAGGTGCTAGTAACCGGCGCAGCCGGTTTTATTGGTCGCTCAATTCTCAAATTACTTGTTGAGCGCGGGTATAGAGTGATTGCGCTCGATAACTTCCGTTTCTCTAATCGTGATCAGCTTATAAAGAGTCCTCACATTGATTGGTATGAGGAAGACATCCGCGATTTCAAGGCCGTCTCAAAGCTTGTGGCAAAGGCAGATCATATCATCCATCTCGCCGCTCCGTCATCTTTTATCATGTATGAGGAGAACGATATTGAGGCATGTGATTTTACGATGCGTGGATTCAAGACGCTCCTGGAAGCGATGCGCAGGCATGGAAGGAGAAAAATCATATGGGCCTCCACCTCTGCCGTGTATGAGGAATGGAATAAAGCGCCCCGTGTACCGTTCCATGAGGGTTTGGCGATAAATCCGCCCGACAGCAAGGCAGGTTCGAAACACTGGTGCGAACTGGAGGCGCGGCGCTACAGCAATCGTTGGGGTTTCAAATGTATCGCGTTCCGGCCCTTCTCGGTCTACGGCGTGGGCGAGCACACAAAACTCGGATACGCGAACATCGCATCGTTACTGTCATGGGCGGTCATGGGAGGACATCGGCCCGTTATTTGGGGAGACGGGAAGCAGACGCGCGACTTCATTTACGTCGAGGATGCGGCCAGAGCATTCGTGGATGCAATGGAGAAGGACCTTCCGACCTGCGAACTTAATCTCGGCTTTGGCAAAGAACATACCTTCAACGATGTATTGCGTATCGTAGGGAAACAGCTCGGGGTCACTCCCAAGCCAATTCACGTCAACGTGCCCATCCAGATATACGCATACCGTCTTCTCGCAGATATAAAAAAGACGAAAAGGGTGCTCGGTTTCAAGCCGCAGGTAACCCTTGAAGAGGGGGTCAGACGCATTATAGAAGCCGCGCGTGCGCTCCCGCCGGGCGTATTCGACAAGCTCCAGCTCGATCTCCAGCAGAAATATTTTGAGCAAGTAAAATTTGCGACTGCTCGCGGTTGACGCGCGTCTCCTTGGGGCGTCGCGTGCGTTTTCCGTGCGCAGTTAATGCGGTATAGTGGGTCGGTTATGAAGATCCTCATGTATGCGCCGATATTTCCGCCCATGATCGGTGGGCCGGCAACACAGGCATACAATCTCTGCAAGGCACTCGTCGCGGAAGGAGACGTACCCGTTGTGGTCGCGCCGGGGAATCGATTTTCCGTATCGAACGACGGAGGCTTCAGGATTTACCGATACCCGTGGAACTATATTCACCCGTCAGTAGATCGGGTTCTGCGATGGCTCGTATTCCCGCCCTACTTTTTCTTTCTTCTCCTCATGCTGCGACCTCACGTCCTGCATGTTCACAGCGTATCCGCCTCTTCATTCATCGCAGGATTTTTCGCAAAATTGCTCCGCATCCCGCGCATCATTAAGTTCGCCGGTGACTGGGTATGGGAAACACTCTCGACCTCAAAACTTCGGGCCGAGGATTTCGAAAATATGTACGCACTTTCACCCTACGCCCGATTTCTCCTGCGGGTCGAACGGTTCGGTCTCCGGTTTTTCGATGTCATCTGGTGCCCATCACAGTTTCGCCGGGAGAATGTTCGGAGGATCTTGGGGTCGGACGAGCGGGTGCGCGTTATCCCGAACGCACTCCTTTTACCGGGCGGCGGATTCCATGAAGAGAGAAGCACCGATCCCATACTGGTCGTATCGGCGAATCGCTTCATTCCGCATAAGCGCATTCCCGTCATCGTGCGCTCTTTCAAGGAGATGAACATCCCCGCCTCACAATTGACGCTCATTGGAACTGGAGACCAAAAAGAGATCGACGCCGTGCGTAGCGCGATATCTGAAGAGGGACTTGAGGGCCGCATCAGTATCACCGGCAGATTGACCTCGGAGGAAGTATACGAGCATTTCGCGCATGCATCTTTTTATGTCTCGGCATCCCTTGAAGAAGGATTTCCCAACGTATTCATTGAGGCCATGCATTTCGGGCTACCAATCATTTCGACCGATGTGGGTGGATGTAAGGAGATGGTTGTTGAAGGGGAAACAGGTTTTTTGGTCAATCCGCGCGACGAGCATGCACTCGCAGAGAAAATGAGGATGCTGGCGGGAAATCGCGCGCTCCGCAACACCCTTGCAAAGAACGCATACGATCGATCGAAGCGATACGACCTCGGTGAGGTCTACAAAGAGTTCACCCAACTCTACAGGGAACTCATCTTACGCGGATGAGTGCAGGATGAT
>CAZFMA010000059.1:0-4394 GCA_964520015.1 uncultured Candidatus Saccharibacteria bacterium | reverse complement strand
CGATGGGATTCATGGTCCCCGCATCCACGTTCAAGTATGGATCAGTCTTCGGCAGGTTGACCGAGAGCCCGCGGGCCGTGAGGAGTTTACCAATAGACGCTGTAGCGATGCCCTTTCCGACACCGGACATTACGCCACCAACGACAAAAATGTATTTATGTCCCGCGCGCGGACGCTTCATACCAACCACTTTACCATGCCGCGTGAAATCGAGTGCAATTCAAGGCATGGGGTTGCGGTGTGCATAAGTCACACCGCAAGACCTTTGGAGATATTTTGGAGCCTGAGCGAACAAAATATCCCAAAGGTGTACTGTTCCTGTAAGGAAAGCGGCGCACGAACGTACTCGTTCGTGCGTGACACGCTCCATCGGTTGCGCCGACATTCGCCCCTATGGGCGCCTCACGGCGGTGTCACGTGCGAAGGTATCTCCGAACCGCAAGATAGCTGGATAACGCACCAAGAGCGATGCCAGAGCCCATAATGACAAGGAAAAGGGTTAGAAAATCAGTTATAAAGTACGTAAACACGTTAAATGAACCGAGGAATCGCTCGGTACCCGGCCCAAGCCACAGTGTCAAAGGATAGAGGACAATGAGTACGATGAGGGCCGAAATGGCTCCATACAAGATACCGGCAATCATAAACGGACCGCGCACAAACCACCGCGAAGCACCCACCAAACTCATAACGCCAATCTCGTCTCGAGCGGTATAAATCGCAAGCCGGATAGTATTAAATGCAATAAGAAGTGAAGCGAGTCCCAGAATTACGGCAATTGCAATGCCGAGCCGCTGCGAAGTCTCGATGATATTTGTGAGGCGATCAATTGCTGTTTTGTTTTGATAAAAATTTACTTTTTCGATTGCCGAACTCGCCTCCGATCGAGACGCTTGCTCTGCCTCGAGATATTGTGCAATCGATTCATACTGTGATGTTTCCTTCGCACGAATTTCCAATGACGCGCCGAGTGGATTGGTGCCAAGCTCTTCCAGGGCTTGCATCGTTAGCTGATCGTTCTCATGACGCGCTTGAAATTGCGCAAGAGCTTCTTCACGCGATACGTATTTAACAGCCGCAACTTGTGGGAGCGCCTCAATTGTTTTTTTCATTTCCATTATCTGCGGCTCTGTTGCGGTGGTCGTAAAATAGACCGTCACATCTACTTTGTCAGTCAGCTGATTCAATACCGAGTTAAGAGCCGCACCGGAAATCAAAAGTCCTGCGACAACAAAAAGTGTTATCGTCATGATGAGAATCCCCGCAAGCGAGACGAATCCATTACGGACGAATCCTACAAAGCCATATCGTGCCACTCTTTTACTGGTCTCGAACAAAGACATACCTCTATTCTACAACGAGTATTTACCCTCTTTGTCGTCGCGAACGATGCGACCCTGATCCATGGTGATGACACGTCGACCGACGGTATCAACAACTGATTTATTGTGTGTGGTAAGGAGTACGGTTGTCCCCAGATCATTTATTTTCTTTAAGATTCCCACAACGTCATGGGTATTTATAGGATCAAGATTGCCTGTTGGTTCATCGGCTATAAGAACATCGGGCTGATTGACGATCGCTCGCGCAATTGCTACACGCTGCTGCTCTCCTCCTGAGAGTTGGTGCGGGAAGCTCCACATTTTGTCCGAAAGTCCCACGAGATCGAGGACATGCGGCACATCCCCCGCAATGTCTTCATCGGATCTGCCGGCAACTTCGAGGGCAAACGCGATATTTTCGTATACATTTTTAGTGGCAAGCAGCCGGAAATCCTGAAAAATAGTACCGATCTTCCGGCGAAGTTTTAAAAGTTCCCTGTTGGAGAGTTTCCCGATTTCATGAGACCCAAAATAGACCGCGCCTTGCGTCGGAAACACCTCAGCAAACAGCATTTTGAGAAGCGTGGTCTTCCCTGCTCCCGAGTGTCCGACGATAGAGACGAATTCTCCCGGATTTATTTCGAGTGTGATCTCCGCAACCGCCGGCGGTACGCCATCAGTATAAATTTTTGTGACATTATCGAAGTAGATCATAGAATTGCTTCCACGGAATGCGCACGAAGGTACTATTATACCTCGCCCCCGGTCCCTTCCAAACTCTTTTCCGCCTCAATGAAACTCTGGATATCGCCATTTAGTACCTTCTCGACATCACGCCGCTCATGGTCCGTGCGATGATCCTTTACCAATTGGTACGGGTGTAATACATAGGAGCGAATCTGGCTTCCCCACTCGATTTTCGTGCTTGAAGCGACGGAAAGTCCCCGAGATTCCGCATTTTGTTGTTCTTCACGTAGTTTATACAATTTGCCCCGAAGCAATTCAAGAGCTTTTTCGCGATTCTGAGCTTGAGAGCGCTCAGAGGTCACATGCACTGAAAAACCTGAGGGTTTGTGGGTCATTCGCACCGCCGTATCACGCTTGTTGACGTTTTGTCCTCCGGGGCCACCCGAGCGCGCGACCGTGATCTCAAGATCTGTTTCAGGAATATGCAGATCGCCCTGATCAGGCAATTTGGGAAGCACTTCAACAAGAGAAAAAGAAGTCTGGCGCTTTCCAGCCGAGTTAAACGGCGACATGCGCACAAGGCGATGCACGCCCGCCTCACGCTTCAAAGTACCGTAGGCATCCTTTCCATCGACTTCAAACGAAATACTTCTGTATCCTCCCATTGAATTCTCGTTTGATGCTAAGAGACCTGTGTTCCATCCTCTCATCGCAGCATACTTCTTATACATTTCGAAAAGAATGCGGGAAAAATCTTCTGCATCATCGCCTCCGGCACCCGAGACGATAGTGACAAGTGCATCGCTTTTATCGTATCCACCGCCGCCCGCAAGCTGAGCTTTCAGATCTTGATATTCCTTAAGTGTCGCCTGCGCTGCATCTTTGTTGGTCCAAAAATCAGCAGCCCCCATCGCGGCCTCGATTTCCCCAATACGCGCCTGTATCGCTTCTTTGGCTTGCATTCGGGCAGTATAGCAAGACGCCACCACGCTAGGCTTGGAAATACCCCGAGGGTACTGCGATTTGTAACTACGCAAGCGCCGACAAATCGGGAGCCCACGGTTTTCCAACGCTCGCATTCGCTCGCTGCCTTCCTTGTCGGGAAACTCCTGTTTCCCGACCCCTTCCCACCGCGAGGCGACTCACTCTCTTCGTTCGTGAGCCACCTCGCGGGATTGAACCGCGGACCCCGTCTTTACGAAAGACGTGCTCTACCAACTGAGCTAAGGTGGCTTGAATCCGTATCCTACGCGATTACCCCTTCTTTTTCAATCGAATATAGACGATTGTAGCGATAATTGCGCCTACCATATTCGAGACGAGATCAAGGCCGGTATTTATGTATCCGCCCACCCCATTACTTGAGAGTGCGAGTGATGCTGAAAACTCGACAACTTCGTTTAACGCCCCAAGGCCCATCGCAGCACATATTGAAAGTATCGCGAGCCAGAGAACAGGAATGGCCGTGCCAGTTTTCCTCGATACCAGAAAGTAAAAGATAACCGCGGTGAGACCGAAGCCGAAAGCATGAACAGCCTGGTCATATTTGAGAATCGTCATCTCCCCATGTTGAATAAAAGGAATAAGAACCTGCGCATAGAGGACATGGCCCCCAATACGCACCCCTCCCCCAGCCATGTGGAGTAAGCCCCAGAGTGATAGGAGTGAGAGTATCCAGAGGGGAAGCTTCGATCTTTTAAGGGTCAGGGCGATAAAGAGCGAGAGACCGACGAGTACCAGCACATACCAAAGAAACTCATAATTTTGTATCGAAACGTAATAGGCAGTAAACCCGATGATGTAGCTGACTGTAAGGAGGATTAAAAGCCAATGTCCTTTGGTCATTTTCATACATCTTATTTTACACCTTCCTTGGAGCCGATGTCCGGGAAAAACCTCTGGGAAACCCACGGTTTTCCCAAACCTTCCTCCACGGGGAAACAGGTGTTTTCCCGACCCCTTTCATGTTCAATCCCGATTATAGGTAGGAAATTAATTCTGGAGTCTCTATTGTACTCCGCTAGAACCTACTTTAGCAAAAACCTCGACTGATTCGCACGCGCCGCGCGCGTGGTGGCTTGAGATTTTATCGTACGCTCCGATCACGTGGTGACCCTCTGAATCTCGCCACGCGCGGAGTACCGCGCGTCCCGCCCTCTCGCCTTGCCGCTCCTCATTCTTATTTTTTTGCGGGGGGGGGAATTTCTAAAAAGGAATGGGCGGCAAAGGCGAGGGGCGGCTTCCTTTTAGGAAAAAGGAAGGGCGGGATTCAAATGCAATACAAAGCGGTGCCTCGCCATGCAAAATTCTTTAAGGAATGGCGAGGCGCAGAATCTATATGTGTTTGCCCCGCCCACTCGTGCGCACACATCATCCCCGCCGTTT